>JAYKJB010000095.1 GCA_035285325.1 Candidatus Sericytochromatia bacterium | reverse complement strand
CCTGGCCCCGGCGTCACGGTCGCCGCGTTTAGGCGGACCAGCGCGCTCTGCAGCACAGAGAGACGGCCCCCGTGGCGATGCGCCTCTCGACGGCATCGGACACGGCCCGCATTTCTCCAGCACCATCGAAGCCCACAGGCTTGCTCCGTCGTCTCGGATAGCGACGGTCGTCACCCTACCGGAGCTGCGCCACGCACCCTCGACCCACAGCCCTCAACCAGCCCGGAGACCCCCTCCGCCGATCTGGTACCCAGGGTGGTACCCACAGCAAAAAAGCCGATTCCCAGGAACCCTGGAAACCGGCTTCTTATCTAGCTCCGCCACGTGGACTCGAACCACGGACCTAGTGATTAACAGTCACCCGCTCTACCGACTGAGCTATGGCGGAATGCAGCTGCTGAAACAGCAACCTCGCAAAGGATACCAACCGGCCCGCGCGGGTGTCAACCCCGCTCGCAGCGGCCCGTCCCCTCGAACGGCCGCGTTATGGTATCGTGGTTCACGCATCCTCCCCCCGCTCGCCCGCATGAACGATCCTTACGCCCCTCGCGAGCAACCGCCTGCCCGCCCCGACGAGCTCAACGAGCTGCGGGGCATCGGCCCGTCTCGCCTGCGCGAGCGCCGGCGGCGGCGACCCAACTACGCCCTGCGTCGCCTGATGGCCATGGCGGTGTTGCTCGGCTTGCTGATCGGGGCCGCGATCGCCGTCGGCAACGTGATGCGCCACGGCACCGCGCCGGTCACGATCGCCCCGGCCTGCGACCCGGTCGACCGGATCAACGTGCTGGTGGTGGGCATCGACCCCAAGCCCTTTCCGGTCGCGGAAGGCGCCAAGGAGAGCAAGCGCCTCGCCGACACCCTGATGCTCTTCAGCCTTGACCCCCGAGCGCAGCGCGGCTTCGTGCTGTCGATCCCACGGGAAACCAAGGCCACGCTGGGCAGCGCGGGGGAAGGCGTGCTGGGGGACGCGCTGGCGGTGGGAGGCCTGTCGCTGGTGCGTAACACGATCGAAGACCTCACGGGCCTGACCATCCAGCATCACCTGGCGCTCGAACTGGAAGGCGCCAAGACCATCCTCAACGAACTCGGCAACTGCGAACTCTATCTGAACCGGCCTGTCCGGGTCGAGGAACCGAGCTTGGGCTTGCGCCTGAATCGCGAGACCGGCTGGCAGCTGTTGCGTCCGGAAGATACCCTGGCTTTCGCGTTTCAGCGGACGGAGGACGAGATCGATCGCCTCGAGCGGCAACAGATGCTGGTGCGCATGTGGCAAAATACCTTGCGGGAAAGCTGGAACAACCTCTGGTTGAATCGGGTCGTTTCGCGCGCCGGAGCGGTGATGGAGACCAATCTCAATCGGCCGGAGTTCGAGAAGCTCGTGCTCAAATGGCGCAAGATCGAGGGCCGGAATCTGACCTTCGCCCTGTTGCCTGGTGAGGCAAATGACCGCGGGGAGTGGGTTCTGGTGCCCAAACGCTGGGAGGCGCTCTTGCCCAGGTTGCAAAATACGCCCACCCTCAAGTCGCCGGAGGAGCTGCGTGCCACCGTCGAGGTGCTTTACGAGGAAGGCCCGGAGGAAAAGGTGGTCATGCTCGCCAACACGCTTCAGGAGCAGGGTTTCCAGGTGGTGCGCCACGCCAAGGCACCCCAGGCCATCGACGAGACGGCCGTGATCGATCGCCTGCCCGGCTCCCAGCGCTCGGCCGCGCTGCTGGATGCCTTGCTCGACGCGATCGGGCCGGCTCGGGTTGAACTGTCTGCCGATGCCGCCTCAGCGTATGGGGCCCACATGACGGTGCGCCTCGGACGGCGCTTCTTCCGTTGATGCAGGCGACCGACGCTCCCCTGGCTCTGCCGGCCTTGCAAGCCGAAGGCGTCACCAAGGCCTTGCACGGGGGTGACACCACGGTGATGGCGGTGAACGGCGTCAGCCTGCGCATCGACCGGGGCGAGTTTGTGGCCATCACCGGGCCCTCGGGCTCAGGCAAGAGCACGCTGCTGTATCTGCTCGGCGCCCTCGACCGCCCCACCAGTGGCAGCGTCCGTATCGACGGCGCTGACACGGCCCGCATGCACGATCCTGAACTGGCGGCGCTGCGCAATCGACACGTCGGCTTCGTGTTCCAGTTTCATTTTTTGTTGCCGGAACTCACGGCGCTGGAAAACGTGGTGTTGCCGCAGCTGGTGGCCGGCGTGGCCCGGGCCACGGCGCAGGCCCGGGCGCAGGAGCTGCTGGAGCGCCTGGAACTCACCCACCGTGCCGGGCATCGTCCTCACGAGCTCTCCGGGGGCCAGCAGCAGCGCGTGGCGATCGCCCGGGCGCTGGCCAATCGCCCGCTGCTGCTGCTCGGCGACGAACCGACCGGCAACCTGGACACGGGCAACAGCCATAAGGTCTACGAGTGGTTGCGCGAGCAGAACCAGCAGCACGGTCAGACGATCGTGCTGGTGACGCACAATCCCGAACTGGCCGAGGCCGCCGACCGGGTCATCGAGCTGGTGGATGGCCAGCTGGTGGCGGACGGCGCGGGGCGGCTGGCGCCACCGGGAGGGTCGCCGTGAACGTCGCGCCGGAGCAACTCATCCTGGCGATCGAAAGCGCCCTGAGCGCGACTTCAGGGGCGTCGAGCCGGGACGATGAGGTCGGCCAGGCCGCGGCCTTCATCGCGCAGGGGGTGCGCCGGCCAGGTCAGCTGATCGACCTGGAAATGGACGACGTGAGCGGCCTGATCGAGGATTTGCCCGCCAGCCTGCTCAACGTGCGGGTCTTCGAGGACGAGGAACTTTGCGGTCAGAGCTGGGCCTTCGCGCCCTGGTTGCGCGAGGTCGACGGCGCGGTGATCGAGGTGCTGGGCGGCCCCGACCTGACGCTGTTCGAGGTCTCCCAGCTGACGGATCAGCTTTACGCCTGGATGCCCGCTGAGGTGCAGGTGGTGCTGGGGGCGGCGCTCGCGCAGTCACTGCAGGGCCACCTGCGCCTGCGCATCGTGGGCCTCCGAAGGGTCTCGTCACAGGCCCCCTAGCTTCACGCAGAATATTCCGCCCCGCCCCAGGGGGCCCGCTCACGGTCGCCACGATGAGCGGGAGGGCGCCCAATGTTCGTGGCCCTGATGAGCGTGTGGAGCGCGGTTTCCGCCCGTGGATGTGCTGCGGAGGAACGGGCGCGTCCGGGCTTTTTGATTAATATGAGATTAAGCAAAGATGAAAGACACATGATGATTTGTTACGATGACGACAGCGCCGCGTTCGTTTCAAGACTGTCTGGAGAGTGCCCCCCGTGACCCGTATCGTTTTGCTTGGCCTGGCCGCCACCCTGACGCTGGCCGCCTGTGGCCGCGCCCAGACCCCCTCGACCGGCCCGAAACCCGCCGGGCTCCGGGCGCAGGCCAAGCCCGCCGCCCAGGCTGCCTGGGCCACCCGCGTGCTGGTGAACGGTGAGCCCGCTTGGGATTACATGAGCGCCCGCGAGAACGACACCTGGACCTTCACGGTGGAAGGCGCGCACATCGAGCAGATCCGCTGGAAGACCGATGCCCGCATGATCGGGGCGGCCAACGCTTCCACCATCAAGGTGAATTTCCCGCGTGGAATGAACCTCTACGAAGTGCGCTGCAACCTGCGCAGCCAGAAGGGCGAACTGGCCGAGCATCGCATCGGGGTGTTGATGCCGAACCCTTTCCCCCAGCCCTCGCTGCCGCCCAACCCGCTGCCGCCGGTGCCGCTGCCGAAGCCGTAGGCTTCCACCGGTTGTAGGCCCTGGCCGCGGCCGAAGCGATGGACCGGCCCCGGGCTGAAACCTCGTGGGGCGGCAGGCCGCTGCCCCTGCCCGAGGCAGGGGGGCAACCGTGGTCGTCTCGACGTTGCCCGTCCGCTGAAACTTGCGCCGCGTCCCGTCCGGGGCGCGGCGTCTGTCGTTATGTTATACTCAGGGGCTGCATGGACATGGAGCACGCCGGATGAGCCAGGGTCTCTGGTCGCACGTTGCGACCTTCATCAATCTCGTTACCTTCTTTTTCAGCTTTTCCGCCTTCAGTGTGGGCCTGTACATCTCGGACCGCGTGAAGTGGGCGCTCGGACGGGGCACGCTCGCCCGCGTGGTGGATGCCTTCCTCGTGGCGGCGGCCGGTCTGACGGTGCGCACCGGCATCGAGGTCTTCGCGCACCTGCGCTGGGTGTCGCCCGGGGTCGCCACCGCGATCGGGGACCTGGCCCTGCTGGCCATGGCGGGCGGGCTGTTCGGTGCCTACCTGGCGATCGAGCGTTACTTCCGCAAGATGGAAGCCCGCGCGGCCCGGGAGGCCCGCCATCCGCGCGAGCAACGCGCCGCGCGCCCGGCCGACGCCTATTCGGATATGCCCTTGTGATTGCAACGCCGCGCTCGGGGGCTGGGGCCAGCGATGCAGGCGAGGCTTCCGTGACCCTCACCGGCAGCGAGGTCGCGCTGGCCCAGGCGGGCCTGACCCGGCTGGAAGCCGCCATCGCTCGCCACGCCTCCGCCGTGGTGGCTTTCAGCGGCGGGGTGGACTCTGCGCTGGTGGCGCTGGTTGCCTGGCGCGTGCTGGGCGATCGCATGCTGGCCGTCACGGCCGTTTCGCCCTCGCTGGCCCCTCACGAACGCGCCGACGCGGCCGGCATCGCGGCCGAACTCGGCCTGCCGCATCGGTTTCTGGAGACGGCCGAGATGGACAACCCGGCCTACACCGCCAACCCGGTCAATCGCTGTTACTTCTGCAAGCAAGAGCTCTACACCAAGCTGGGTCAGTTGGCAGAGCAGAGCGGCTTCGCGGTGGTGCTCGACGGCTTCAATCACGACGATCGCCGCGATCATCGACCGGGCCAGCAGGCGGCCCGCGAGCACGCCGCGCAAAGCCCGCTGGCCGAGGCGGAGCTGGGCAAGGCCGAGGTCCGGGCGATCGCCCGCCGGCTAGGCCTGCGAGTCTGGGACAAACCGGCCTCGCCTTGTCTGTCGAGCCGGATTCCCTATGGCACGCCCGTCACCCACGAGACGCTGGCGCGCATTGACGCGGGCGAGCAGGTGCTGCGCGGCCTGGGCTTCGCCTCGGCACGCGTGCGTCATCACGGCGAGGTGGCCCGTCTCGAAGTGCCTGCGGCGGAGCTGGCGGCGGCTCTGGAGCAGCGCGAGGCCCTGGTCGCGGGCCTCAAAGCCGCCGGTTATCACTTCGTGGCGCTCGACCTCGAGGGCTATCGCACGGGCAGCCTGAACGTCGGGCTGGGCTGAACGACGGGGGTGCCCTTGGATCCCGCGCGTTTGCAACGCTTGCTCGAAGGCGTGGCCCAAGGGGCCACCTCGGTGCCCGAGGCCATGGCCTCGCTGCGCGACCTGCCCTTCCAGACCATCGAGGGGGCCTGCCTCGACACGCATCGGGCCCTGCGCACGGGCTTTCCTGAGGTCATCTACACGCCTGGCAAGACGCTGGCGCAGATGGTGGCCATTTTCACGCGCCTGATGGCCCAGCACGACCGGGTGCTGGCCACCCGCTGCGAGGCCGCCATGGCTGAGGCCGTGCGGGCGGCTCTGCCCGAACTGGCGTGGCACGAGCAGGCCCGCGCGCTGACCTGGGGCCATCAGGTGCCGCAGCCGCCGGGCCAGGGCAGCGTGGCGGTGCTGGCTGCCGGTACGGCCGATCTGCCGGTGGCCGAGGAGGCCGCGCTGACGGCCGAGATGGCGGGTTGCCTGGTGCAGCGCGTCTGGGACGTCGGGGTGGCCGGCCTGCATCGCCTGCTCGCCCAGCGGCATCACCTCGAGGCGGCCGATTGCGTGGTCGTGGTGGCCGGCATGGAGGGCGCGCTCGCTTCGGTGGTTGGGGGGCTGACGGCCCGTCCGGTGATCGCCGTGCCGACCAGCGTCGGTTATGGCGCCTCGTTCGGTGGCGTGGCGGCGCTGCTCACGATGCTGAATGGCTGCGCCGCCGGGGTGGGCGTCATGAACATCGACAACGGCTTCGGCGCGGGCCACCTGGCCGCCCGCATCGCTCGCCAGAGCGTGCGCCAGCCGCAGGAGGCTGCACGACCGTGACGATCGCTTATTTCGACTGCTTCAGTGGCGCCAGTGGCGACATGATCGTGGGCGCCTTGCTGGACGCCGGCGTCGATCAGGCGCGTCTGCGCGAGGAGCTCTCGCTGCTGGGACTGGACGGCGTGGAATGGGAAAGCCGCGCGGTGCTGCGCCACGGGCTGAAGGCCACCAAGTTCGAGGTCACGGTGCGCGGCGCGGTCGAGGCGGCCGCCCAGCCCTATGCCCCGCCCGACCACGGGCATTCGCACGCTCACGACCACGGGCATTCGCACACTCACGACCACGGCCATCGGACGCTGGCCGAGGTCGAGGCGGTGCTGGCGCGTTTGCCGGAGGGGCCGCGCGAACAGGCGATCGCCATATACCGCCGGCTGGCGGACGCCGAGGCCCAAGCCCACGGCAGCACGCGGGATTGCGTGCATTTTCATGAGGTCGGGGCGGATGATGCGATTCTCGACGTCGCAGCAGCGGTCCTCGCCCTGCACCAGCTCGGTGTCCGCGAGCTGCACGCGTCGCCGCTGGCGCTCGGCAGTGGCCTGGTGCGCTGCGCCCACGGCGTCATGCCGGTGCCGGTTCCAGCCGTGGCGGCGCTGGTGGCAGGTGTCCCGACTTGTGACAACGGCGAGCGCGGTGAACTGCTCACGCCCACCGGGGCAGCGATTCTCACGACGCTGGTGACGCGCTGGGGGCCTCTGCCGCGCTGGCGCGCCACCGGCCAGGTCGGCTATGGCGCCGGCACGCGCGAGGGCGTGGCGGTGCCGAACCTGCTGCGTGTCATGCTGGGGGTGGCCGACGCTCAACCGGACGCGGCCGATGCCCCGGAGGCCGTCTACGAGCTGGCCGCTAACCTGGACGACCTCAACCCGCAACTGCTCGCCCCGCTGAGCGAGACCTTGCTGGCGCTTGGCGCGCTGGATGTGTGGGTCACGCCCACGCTGATGAAAAAAGGGCGCCCCGGCTTCGTGCTGCAGGCGCTTTGCCCGGCGGCGCAACGCGAGGCGCTGCTTCAGGCCATCCTGGCCGAAACCAGCACCTTGGGGGTGCGCCATCACGCGGTCTTGCGTCGCACGTTGGCGCGCCGCCACGAAGCGGTGGAGACGCCCTGGGGGTCGGTCCGGGTGAAGCTCGGACTGGAGGGCCAGGCGGTCTGGAACGTGGCGCCCGAGTTCGAGGACTGCCGGCGCCTGGCGGCGGCGGCCGGGGTACCGCTCAAGCAGGTCTGGCAAGCCGCCCTGGCGGCCGGCACCGCTCACTACCCCCGCTGATCGCCTGCAGCCGCGCCACGCGGCAGGCCGGCCCTCGCCTGGGCAGGGGGGGTGCTATAATGCCCTCAAGGTCCCTCTTCGGGCGTGGTCCCGGGGGGATGAGCGGCATCCCGCCCTGGGTGCGAGAAAGCGCAGGCTCCCGATGATCGAAATGAAAGTCTCCGGTGTCATCCTGGACTCGGCCTCGCGTCATCCGATCGTGATGCTGCGCGATATGGAGGAGCGCCGGGCGCTGCTCATCTGGATCGGGGAGCCAGAGGCCAACGCCATCTTGATGGCCCTTGAGGGCATCCAGGCCCCACGTCCGATGACCCACGATCTGGCCGTGACGCTGCTCGACAAGCTCAAGGCCACGCTGAAGGGCGTTCGTATCACGGCCATGCGCGACCAGACCTTCTTCGCTGAACTGGATCTCGAGGTGGATGGCAAGGCCACGACCGTGGACGCGCGCCCCAGTGACGCGATCGCCCTGGCGCTTCGCTGTGAGGCCGCCATTCTGGTCTCGCCGGATGTGATCACCGCCAATGCGATCCCCATCAACCCGGCCAAAGAAGAGGAAGAAGCGGAGCAGTTCCGTCAGTTCCTGCAGAACGTCAAGCCGGGCGATTTCGGCAAGTTCAACAAGGATTGATCCGCCCCCCGGCCTGGCTGATTGGGGCGGCTCTCAGGCGGTCTGAACGCCGGCCTGGCCCTGCAACAGCGGCCATAGCTCGCTTTCGGCCGTGGCGGCTTCCTCACACCACCTCGCCACGCGCTCCCGGGCCGTGGCGACCCATTCGTCCGCCTCCTGGCCCTTCAGGTTCAACGAGACCTGCAAGGCAGCCGCGCGCAACGCGGCGAGCGCTGTGAACAGGGCCGTGCCGGCATCGGCCACCAGCTCGCGATTGCCGTAACGAATCACCGTCTCGACCAGCGGCAGCAACTCAGCCGCAATCAGGCCCACCTGGTAGGGCACTTGCACGTAACTGCGGGCCGCGATGCGCATCATTTCCCGCCGGATGGTGGTCTGTTCGTCGTGGTCCGTCAGGCCGCGCGGCAGGGCCGCACTCTCCATCAGCTTGTTGAAGGCCTCGACCTCCTGATCGAGGAAGATCAGCACCTGTTCTTCCAGTTGCCGGGCGCGTTCGAGCACCCGTTCCATTTCCTCGGTCATCGGCTCGTAGCCAGGTTTCCCCGCCGTCTGGCAGCACACCATGCTGACCAGGGCGGCGGTCTGAGCGGCCGAGAGGGCGGCCATGCCGATCCCGCCGGGGGCCATGCTGCCGCCTGCCACGTCCGCGAGCAGCGACTTGACCGTCGTCTGTGCCAGTGAGTCTGTGTTCAAACCAGGGGTCTCCCGGACCGTCGGGCGCCACGTGGCGAGCCGGACAATGCCTTGCGGTCCGTCCCGCGCGGTCCCGGGGCAGTATAGGCGAGGCGACAAGCCGAGTCAATGCGAGCAAGCACCGTCGCTCACGCCGCCTGCTCGATTCGAAAGGCGGCGTGTGGGGGCCCAGCGTGTGGCAGGGGGCCGGGCTGCCGAGGCCTCAAGCCGATGGGGGCCTGGTCTGCACCGCCATGGATTGAGCCTTCCTGCAGCGGGAATAAAACATAATGTGAAGATGCCGGAAAGGCCCGTCACGAGATCGATTCCGGGTGATCCGAACCACGGCCCCGAGGCCCTGTCGCCCCTTAGGATCCGGAGCGTCGCACCGTCCGCTGGTCGGTCGGCCCACACGCGGGTCACCTGCAGGATGCACCGCCCGCAGACGAGGCAGCATGGAAGCGTTCAACCCCTCCGCCCAGAATCCCACCGACATGCTCGAGGTGCTCGAGAACCTGAGCCGTCGGCGCCGCAGCGCACGCGGCGTCAATGCCGTGGTGGTCGTGAAATCGGGGGAGCCCGGGCAAGAACAGCTGCGCAAGCCCGAGGCGACCATCACACCGGTGGCTCCCTCCGAGCGCCTCGGCATGGTGGTGTCCGAGGCCGTCGCCACGGCGATCGCCACCCAGACCGACATGACCGAGCGCTACGTCGAAGCGGCCCGGCGCATCAACGAGCTGGAGAATCAGGTCAAGGCGCTGGAGCAAGCCCGCGACGAGGCGATTCGCCAACAGCAGGAGCGGGCCCGCGCCCATGACCGCGAGCGGGAGATGCTCACCAGCGAGTTTCACGACCGCCTCTCCCGCGTGGAAGCCGAGCGAGACCTGCTGGCCGATGAACTGGCGGTGGCCAAGCGGCAGCAACTCGACGACATGGTGGAGCGCCTGGCCGAAGCCCTCAGTCCGCGCTTGTCGGGCGTGCTGGACGAGCACACCAGCCTGGCCGATCGCTATGCCAAGGCGGTCCATCGCATCGGCGAACTGGAGGGCCGCCTGGAGGCGCAGGCCGCCCAGGCCCGTCCCCGGCCCTCCTGGCACCAGCCCGATGCTTCCGCGCCGGCGCCGCGGGCCTGGTGGCAATTCTGGCGCTGAGCCACGTGGGCTGGTACCGCCGGCCCTGAGCGCCCCCCGGCGCGGAACCTTCGCCCCCAAACTGTGACACCCTGGCCCACAAGGGACCAGGGTGCCACAGGAGGAGGGGTACGGAAGGGGGATAGCCATTCGATGCTGCCTGCCGCAGCGCTCCGCGACCTCCCTGCCATGGAACATAACGGCCGTGATGCCGATCACCTTGAGGGCCCCGCAAAAAAATGTCGGCCCACGATCGGTCAGCCGTGAAGTACCCGTCTTCACGCCTGAGCAGCCAAGCCGATGGCAGGACGTTCAGGCGCCCCGCCGGGGCGCCGGAAGGAGTCCTCGCCGTCTTGGCTGATGGGCCTGAGACGGGTCTCGCTGGAGAATGAACCTGAACAAGCGGAACCAGGAATGGCGTCGATGGAAATTCACGGGCTCAGACCAGCACGTGCGGCCCCTTGGTGCAGGAACCGTACCGACCCATTCGCGAAGCTTTCCAGCCTGTTTGCCCGCCCGGATCCCACTGGGCAGACGAACAAGGCTTCCAGTTTTCAGGATAATTCCGGGACAGATGGGAAACAAGCTGGAACACGACAAATGTTTGTTAAATCGGTGTTCTGTTACCCGAGGAGGCCGCCAGCGCGCTCTGCGGCTCCCCGTCAGATGTTGATGCGCGAGCGGATCGTGTTCGGTTCGAAGCCCACGGCGCGAAAGGCGTCCGCGCGTTCTCCGAGTAGCTCCACAAAGCGATGGGGGATGTCGTGGTCTTCATTTTGCAGGATGTAGCCATAGCCCGTGTGCTGCAGGAACATGGCCCAGAACAGCTGATCCGTGGCTTCCATGGGCGACTGGGCGATCGCCTCGTCGGCCTCGTCGCCCCAGCCCCCCTCGCGCAGGCTGAGCGCCGCATAGCGTAGTTCGCCGCCGTCATCGTGCTGGCGATCGTTGGCCCAAGCGTGGAAGAAGGTCGCGTGGTAGATCACGTAGCGGCACCACTGCGCGAGGTCGTCCCATTCGCCCGCCGCCGGCGCGTCCGTCTGCGTGAGGGGTCGTACGGCGCGCGTCACGCCATCGATCACCGCACGGGGGCTCGTGACATCCCCCCGTTCGCCCGCATCGAGCACCACGTCGTGAGGGACCTGCAAGGGGGGCACGGCCGGCACGCTGTGCCGCACCATGTCATCCGACATGCGGCGCAGCTCCGGCCAGTTGGCCAGGATCGCCTCGCGATGCGTCTCCAGAAATTCCGCCACGTGGCGGGTGAGCACCTCCCAGTAGAGGCGCGCCGCCTGCGCGAAGGTGTGCTGCGGCACCAGCGGCCGACGCGGTTCCCAGCCCTTCCAGTCCAGCCGGCCCAGCGCCTCCACGAACAGCGCATCGACCGCGCGGCTGGTCAGCGCGGACGCCGCGGACACATAACCACGTTCGCCGAAGATCAGGTCGCTCCCCCCGTGGTTGATCACCGCCACCTCCTTGAGATGGGGGAACAGCAGCCGTCGCAGGGGGCTGCGCCGCAGGTTGCGGTAGGCGGCCACCGCGTACTGCTCCACGTTCAGATGGGAATCGGCCAGGTGGGCCACGATCTGGCCGTGCAACACCCAGGCGCAGCGAAACAGGCGCTTGGCCCGCTGCCAGTCGGCACCATCGGCAGGGGTCAGCAGGCGTTCGGGTTGTAGCGGCCCGAACGGGGCCGTCGCGCCCGGTTCGCGCAGCTGGATGCGCAGGCGCGTCAGCCGCAGCGTCTCACCGTCCGGCACGAACCAGGCATCGGCGTTGGGCAAGGTGTGCACACCGTCCATCTCGCAGGCGTCCCAGTTGAACCCGACCCGCCACTCCCCCGGGTAGCGCGTGTCCCCCACGGGCAGGCAAGGGTTCAGACCGTTCAGAAGGCGGTCGACGAAGTAGGCATCCGAGCGAGTCAGCCCTGGTGACTGCTTTTCCAGGTGCAGCGTGCGGTTTTCCGGGTAATCGCGCTGGATGGTCGTCAGGTGGGGCAGGTGGGCCGAGAGCTTGTGGGCCACCTGGTGCCGGGTGCGGATCAGGCCGTATTCGGCCATGGTCTTGAGCAGCGCGGTCTTGCGGCCGCGCGCGTAATCCTGTGGAGGCTCGGCCCCGGTCGGCACCAGCACGCGCGGCAGCGGACTGTCGTAGGTGTAGGGCCAGTACGGCACCGCGATCGTGCCCAGTTCGATGGTCGCCGCGAGGTCCTGCCCCAGCTGGACGGTATGCACCTCGTGGGGCTGCCATGTCGCCTCACCGTGCGGACCGAAGACCTCTTGTTGCTCGACAACGCGCAACTCCACCGGATGCCGGGTGTGCGCCGGTGCCGCGAACGAGAGCACGAAGGCCCCGTCCAGGTCCGATTCGCCCTCGGCCAGCAGGACCGAGCCGCCCAGCGCATGGCGCTCGCGTACCTGCAAGCTGAAATGATGCAGCGGCGCGGGCGTGATGCCCGGCTTCCAGTCCTGGAAGACCAGACGGCCCGTCACCTGGTGCATCGGCTCGCCGCTCTCAGGCGGATGGTGGGTATCCAGCCACTGCGCCAGCTGCTGGCGCCCTTCCGGGCTCAGGCGTTCCAGAGCCCGGCTCAGGGCAGGCAGCGAGGGCTCGGTCGGTGGCATCAGACGGCCTCAGGGGGCTGGTGGGGCTCCGGGGGGGCGTGGTGGCGCGCGTGCTGGATTCCGCTGGCAGCCAGCCGGCTGCCCTTGATCAAGTCGGGTAGGGCGCGCGTCAGGGCGACCCCGCCCAGCAGGCCCATGCCGTGGGGGCCTGTCGCCGCGCCGGCCCCTTCCGCCGCGCCACCCAGTTCCTGGGCTTCTACCGGCAAGGGAAACGCCAGTTCCAGGCCGGCCAGGGTCACCAGCAGCACCGCCACCACCAGCTGGACGGCTGGCCGCTCGGCCAAAGCAGCCAGACGATGCACCCAGGTCGGCACCCGGGAATGCTCCAGTTTTTCCAGGCCTTCCAGCAAGTCATAGGCGGTGCGGGCCAGCATGGTCAGCCCGAAAATCACCAGGCCCCAGTGCCAGTGACCCTCGTGTGGCAGGTCGTTCACGGCGTGACGGTAGGCTTCGCCGAACCCGGACAGGATCACCAGCAGCCCGACCAGGCCCTCTGCATGCGGACCCGCCAGCCAGTGGTGAAAACGAGCCCAGAAGCCGGCTTCCAGCTTGGACCACTCCCCGGCGAACTGGGTGTAAACCCCGACTTCCGCCACCGCGCGCAGGGTCACGACCGCCCCGAGCAGGGCCACGCCGTGATGCGCGCGCAGCGACAGTTCGTGCCACTCGCTGGGAAAGGCCGCCAGCGTGTGCAACACGCCGGCGATCGCCACCGTGAGACCCAGGCCCAGTTCGGCATAGGCAAACGCTGGCAAGCGCCAGCGCCGCAGAATCGCGAGCGAAGGCTTTGCCCCGGTCATGCCGGCACCTCGGCCTTGCGGGCCGCCACATAGGCCTCGGCGGCCGCCGCGCCACTGTCGATCAGGCGCTGGATCACGGCAGGGGGGGCCTTGAAGTCGGTGGCCCGCACCCCGCAGTCATTGATGAAGATCGTGCGCGCAAGATCCTCCGGATGGGTGTGCTCCAGGTTGGCCGTCTCCATCATGAAGCCCATCAGGGTGCCCGCGTAGGCCACCACGTTGTGCGTGTCCCCCGGCAGCGAGGTCCAGTCCCGCACGCCGGCCTCGGCCAGGTTCTTCGGTTCGAGCACGAAGCCGAGCGTCTCTTCCGAACGGGGGTGGCCCCCGTGGGGATGCGCCTCGTGCAACTCGGGGTGGTCGAACAGGTCGATCGGGAAATTCCAGGACATCCCGCCGTCGACGTAGTACTCGTCGTTGAGTCGCACCGGTTCGAAGATGAACGGGATGCTCATGGAGGTGCGCACCGCCTGCCAGATCGGCATGTCGGGGTGATTGTCGGCGCAGAGCACCTGGGCGCGCTGACGGGTCAGGTTGGAGGCCACGATGTAGAGGTCGTGGAAGCGGCCCGGTTCCGCCTCGGCCCGGGCCCGCAGTTGCCCGAGCGTGGTCTGACGATCGCCGGTATAGCGCGCGATCTCATCCCCGAGCAGGTCTGAGAAATGCTTGCCGGGCGCCACACCGAAATGGCGGATCAGGCGCTCCACCTCGCTGAAGATGTTCCAGCTGGTGTCGAGAAACGAGCCGAAGTCGGTCTCGCGCACCGAGCGCATCAGCCCTTCCGGCCCCGCGCCGATCGCCAGCATGCAGGCGGTGATGGCACCGGCCGAGGTGCCGGCGACGTTCTCGACCTGATCGAGCCAGCCGTGCCTGGCCAGCACGTTGATGGCACCGGCGTAGGCGGAACCCTTCACGCCTCCACCTTGGAACACGAGATTGCGAATCACGGGCGGCATGCGAAAAACCCTCAGAATCGGTTTGGGTGGACCGATCCGGTATTATGCCACAGGCAGGCATCGGCTCGCAGCAGTGCCGGGCCGATGAAGGGCGTCGCGCGAGGGCCGCGGGTTCAGCGGGGTTCGTCGAGACGGCGTGCCATCTCGTGCAGGCCGTCGCGGATCGCCAGATAGGCGTCTTCCTTGTTGCCCTGACGGGCGGCGTGTTCCAGCAGGGCCTGGCACGACTTGCGCATCGGACGGTCCTGGTAGTACTCGCCCAGCACGGACAGCACCGAGATGCCGACGCGCAGGCCCTGATCCCAGCTGGTGGTGGCTTCCAGCGTGGCGGCGCCCAGCGTGAAGAGCGGACTGCCGATCGTCAGGCTGGCTTCCCCATCCAGGCGGCTCAGGTATTCCAGCGTGGCCACCTGCACCCGGTAGCGATTCTCCGTCGTGGGGTGCAGTCCGATGTAACCGTAACCGCGGGCGGCGTGGAGCCCCATGAGCGCCGGCACGTTGCGTTTGCCGAAACCACTCAGCTTCATGTCCCGGATGCTCTGCAGGCCCAGGTCGGTGGCCTTCCAGCGAGCCTCCCAGGACGTCTGTGTCTGGGCATCCTGGATGGCCGTCACGGCCGCGCCCTTCATCCGGGTGACCACGATCGTGGCGACGCCTGGGTCTCCGTCACGCGCCTGGACACTCGCCGTGGCGGCTTTGCTGCGTCGGCTGTCCGGCAGACGCTCGAAGGCGGCCAGGATGCGAGTACCGAAGGCCGTATCGGCGGCTTGAGGCGCCAGGCTGGCGGCGCGCTGAGCGGTGCCCGTCGAGGGGGCCGGCGCGGCGCAGCCCGCAAGCAGCAGGGTGAGGGCCAGAAGGAACCGAGAACGGGGCACGGGCGACCTCTCAAGCAAGGCCTTGCACGGGAAACCAGGCCTCGTTTTTAGTTTATCTAATCCATATTTAACCTGTCAATGATTTACTTATTCTAGATTTAACAAAACGGCGGACTTCCGTTGGCGTCAGCAGGTGGCCAACAAAGCCGTGGTAACCTGACCGGAAAGCGCGATGCGTGGCCTCTCGCCGGGAGGGCCTTGCAGCGCCGCTGCGCGATCTCTGAAAGGACCCCGCCCGATGATGGGAGGATTCGGCTGGCACGTGCTCTCGCTGGGCGAGTCGACCACGCGCGTCACGGTCGACCGGGCCCGATTGCACCGCATCGTGGGCTACTTCCGACCCTACTGGCGGGAGGCGCTGGCCGTGCTGGGGGTGATTGCCACAGCCGCCTTGCTGGGCTTGCTGCCGCCTCTCATGCTGCGGGCCCTGCTCGACACCGCGATTCCGCACAAGGACCTTTCGCTGCTGACCTGGCTGGCCGCCGGCATGCTGATCTTGCCCCTGGTGACCGGCTTGCTCGGCATCCTGGAGACCTGGCTGGATGAACGTCTTAGCCAGGGCGTCATGCTCGACCTGCGCAAGGCCCTGTTTTCGGCGCTACAGGCCCAGTCGATGGATTATTTCACCACCAACCGGCCCGGCGATCTCAGTTCGCGCCTGAACAACGACGTCAACGATCTGAGCGACATCTTCAGCGACACCGTGGTGGCCTTCACCAGCAACGTGCTGATCCTGGGCTCCACGACGATCGTGATTCTGGCGCTCGACTGGCGCCTCGCGCTGCTGGCCCTCGCGGTGGTGCCGCTGTTCATCCCGCCCGCCTGGGTGGTCGGCAAGCGGCGTCAGGCCGTGGTGGCCGAGGCCAACCAGAAACGGGCTGACCTGCACGCGCTGGCACAGGACACCATGAGCATCAACGGCTTTCTGATGCGCCGCATCTTCGGCCACCTGCCCGAGGAGCGCGCACGCTACACCCATCTGGCGGCCGAATTCGGCCAGATCGCCATGCGCCGCATGCTGCTGTGGCGCTGGTTCATGCTGGTGCTCGGCCTGTTCGCGATCATCGGGCCTACCCTCATCTACGGGGTGGGGGGCTGGCTGGCCATTCGCGGCGAGCTGACGATCGGCACGATCGTGGCTTTCGTGGCCTATCTCGGCCGCCTGTATACCCCGGCCACCGCGCTGGCCACCATTCACGTACAGCTCATGTCGGCGCTGGCGGTCTGGGACAAGCTGTTCGTGATTCTGGATGCCCAGCCCAGCGTGCAGGACCACGCCGATGCCACCGAATTGCCGCCGGTCGAGGGACTGTTGCGCTGCGAAGGCGTGGCCTTTCACTACCGCAGCGATGCCCCGTTGCTGGCCGAGATCGACTTCGAGGCCCGGCCGGGCCAGCTGATCGCCCTGGTGGGGCCGAGCGGCGCGGGCAAGACCAGCCTGTCGTACCTGCTGACCCGCTTCTACGACCCCACCGCCGGCCGCATCACGCTGGATGGGCACGATCTGCGGAGCGTCACCCAGGCCTCGCTGCAAGCCCAGATCGCCACCGTGACGCAAGAGCCCTTCCTGTTCCACACCACGATCCGGGAAAACCTGCTGCTGGCCCGGCCCGATGCCACCCAGGCCGAGCTGGAGGCCGCCTGTCGCCTGGCCCACATCCACGAGGCGATCGCCGGCTTGCCGGAGGGCTACGAGACCGTCGTGGGCGAGCGGGGCTACCGGCTGTCCGGGGGCGAACGCCAGCGCCTCGCGCTCGCTCGCGTGGTGTTGAAGTCGCCGCGGGTGCTGATCCTGGATGAGGCCACCTCCAGCCTCGATTCGCACTCCGAGGCGCTGATCCAGGCTGCCTTGAAGCCCCTTATGGCGGGGCGCACCACCGTGGCGATCGCCCACCGCCTCTCGACCATCCTGCACGCCGACCTGATCCTGGTGCTCGAGCGGGGGCGCATCGTGCAGCGCGGCACGCACGCCCAGCTGCTGGCCGAAGGCGGGCTGTACGCGCACCTGTACGAGGAACAGTTCCGCTAAACTTGCCATTCGGGCGGCCGCGCGCGAGACTGAACCTCTGGGCTGCCCCGCCCCTCGCCCCCCAGCGCTTTGCCCTCGCGCCCCTTCACTGACAGGACCCGCTCCGATGATCGATACCTCGCTCGACCTGGTTCCCCCCGCGCGGGATATCACCGTGCTGCGTGTGGCCGAGGTGCCCATGGCAGACGTCGTGCCCAGCCCGCACCAGCCCCGCAAGGCCTTTGATGCCCTGGTGTTGCGCAGCCTGATCGAGAGCATCGGGGCGGTCGGCGTGCTGCAGCGCCCGCGGGTGCGGGAGGTCGGCGACCAGTTCGAGCTGGTGTTCGGACATCAGCGCGCCGAGGCATGTCGCCAGCTGGGCTGGGAGGTCCTACCCGTCGAGGTCGTGGCCTGCTCCGACCTCACGGCCCGCCGCATGACCCTTCATGAAAACATCAAGAGCGCCCGCCTGCACCCGATCGAGCACGCCGAGGCGATCGTGAAGTTCCTCGACGCCACCCTCAGCATGGAGGACGGCTACGAGCTGGTGCCCGGCCAGGTGCCTGCCGCTCGCGTGTCGGCCCTGCTGCAACGCCTTGCGACTGCCCCGGAGGACCCAGCCACGCCCGATCCGGTCCGCAGCTTCGCGGCGACCCACGAGGCCGCCATCCGGCAGATTCTCCGCGAGATGGCCAACAAGGAACCGAAGGCCTTCCTGAGCGCGGATGTGTCCTTGCTGCAATTGCCCGAAACGATCATCACCACCACCGTCGAGAAGGGTCTGAAAAAGGGCCACGCCCGGGCCCTTGGCCAGTTGCTGGCGCGCGAACCGAACCTGTTCGATGAGGTCATGAGCAAGGGCATCCCGCAGCCGGAAGCTGAGGAGGAAAGCTGGTTGCCGCTGGAAAAGGCGCCCGCCTCCGCGATTCGCAACCTGTATGCGCCGTCGCGCCGGCGCGACTTCGGTGACGAACCCCGCGAGATGGCCGCCGACCGTCGCTATATCCCCATCGGGGTGCCGGGGCGCTCGGAAGCGACGCTGGAAACCCACGCCGAGGCCCCCGATGGCGACCTGCCGCCGTGGGAAGACGAATCGGTCACGCCGGTCTTCGGCTTGCCGCTGGCGGCGCTGGCCGAGGCGCACGCCCAGCTCACGGTGCTCTCGCCCAGCGAGTGGGTCGCCATGATTCTCGAATCGGCCCAGGGTAGCTCGACGCAGGCGCGCGAGCAGTGGCAGGCCATCGGCGCGCTGGCCCAGGAAATCAACCAGCGGCTGGGTTGAACCGCCGGCTGCCGCCCGTGCACCGGCGCGCGTGTTGACAAAACGCGGTCTGGACGGCTTTACATAAAGTGACCGATGCCGTCCTTCGGGAGGATTTCCGCGTGTCCGCTCGCCCTGGAACCAATCCCCGCTCGCCTCAATGGCGCGCCGTGCTGACCCTGACGCTGGCGTCACTGGCCTGGCCTGTCCAGGCTCAGACGGCGCTGCCGGCCGATGGCGGCGAGGCCCCGCTGCTCCCGGTCGTCGCGTCGCCCCAAGTGGAACTCGCGCCGGGGACCCCGCTGGGCGCCCCGCTGCCGCAGGAGATGCCCTCCACGCAGCCGACGCCACAGCAGCCGCTGCTGGCCGACCTGGCTCCAGGTCTGATGGCCAAGGTGCTGGTGCGCGCGGGCGACCTGCTTTCCGATGGATCGACCTTCGCTCCCAAAAACGATTTCACCGGCTACTTGCCGCTGAATGCCCACGAGGGCTACTTGATGGTCGGTCATGAGATTCGCTGGGGCAAGGACGCGCTGGCTGGCCGCCTGACGCGCCTGCTGCTGCGAGACAACGAGATGGTTGCGGGCCAGGTCTGGGCCAGCGGCATGCACAACCCCTGTGCCGGGACGGTGACGCCCTGGAAGACCGTGCTCACCTGCGAGGAATACCCGCATGACAATTTCCCGGGCGATGACGGCGAGGCCCGGCGGGAGAATTACCTCAAGCGTCGCCTGTCGCCGGGCCACCCCCTGGCCTCGTGGGGCTGGGTCTATGAGGTCAACGCGCTGGGTCCCACGCCGGCCGGTCAGACCCGTCGCTTGACGGCGCTGGGTCGTTTCAGCCACGAAAGCGCCGTGGTGGTGGGCGAGCGCGAGGTCTATCTGACCGAGGATTATGACCCCGGATTTCTCTACAAGTTCGTCGCGAGCAAGCCACGCGATCTCAGCGAGGGCAAACTCTACGCCTATCAGCGCAAGGAGGCGCGCTGGATTCCGATCATTGACCCGCTGAATGCCCACCAGGCCGCCGAGACGGCCGGCGCCACCAAGTTCGTCCGCCTGGAGGACGTTCAGATGGGCCCCGACCGGGCGCTCTACATCGCCGAAACGGGGCATCCCAAGTGGAAAGATCCCTATGGCCGGGTTCTTCGTCTGAACCTTCAGACCAGCCGCATGTCCGTGTTTGCGCAGGGTGACGGCGTCTTGATGGCCCAGCCGGACAACCTCAGCTTCGACAGCAAGGGCAACATGTACGTCTGCGAGGACCAGTACGAGGACAACATCGCCAAATTCGGCCCCAACGAGCTGTTGCGCCGGGATCGGCGCGGTCGCTGGGCGCGGCTGGCCGCCTTCCCGAAGGGTGCCGAACCCAGCGGCCCGACCTGGAGCCCTGATGGCAAGGTGCTGTTTCTCAGCGTGCTGTGGGGCGATCGCAGCGGAATCCTGTCGATTCGCGGCATCAATTGAACGAACGGCCTCTCTGGGAGGGGGGCAGCCGCGCGACGCGGGCGGCTACGGTGATGGGCGCAGCATCGGGTGCGCGGCCGCGCGGATCACGTATCCCACCCCCAGCGCGGAGAGGGCCGTTGCCAGCGCGAAGTGCCCGGGATAGCCGAGCCCGCTGGCGCTGTAGCCACTGAGGGCCGCCGCCAGCCCGGTCACGGCCACCACCAGCGAGGCTTGCAGCGTGTAGTCGCTGCCCTCGTGGCCCCGGCGACAGGTGTCCATCATGGCCGTGAACAGGGCGGCCGTGACCATGCCCCCCACCACGTGCTCGAACAGGCAGGCGCTCCAGATGGCCGCCTGGGTCGGCTGCAGCGCCACCGCGGCGTAGCCCAGGACCCCCAGCGTCTGCAGCGCCGTGCTCAGCAGCAATGCCCGCGCGCGCCCGAGCCGACCGGCCAGCCAGCCCCCCAGCAGCGCGCCCAGCAGGCCAGCCAGGAAGCCCGCGGTGCCGATCAGGCGGCCGATGTCGGCCAAACTGAGCCCGGCATCCACCAGCATGGGGCGCACCATGCCGCTGGCAAACGCATCGCCGGCCTTGGCCGCCACCAGCAGGCCCAGCCAGCCCGCGATGCCAGGCTGGCGCAGCCAGTCGCGGATCGGCTGCCAGATGCCCGGGCTTTGCTGGGGAGGCGTTCGCGGCGGTTCGTGCAGGCGCCAGACCGGAATGGTCGCCAGCAGCAGCAGCGCGCCCATCGACCAGAACAGCCCACGCCAGCCGATCGTGTCGGCCACCATCAGCAGCAGCCCGCCCCCCACGATCATGCCCAGGCGGTAACCGGCCACCTGGATGCCGTTGCCGAGCCCGCGCTCCTGCGGCGTCAACAGGGCGATCGCCAGCCCGTCCGTGGCGACGTCCTGGGTGGCCGCGAGCAGGTTGCTGATCAGCACCGCGCCGATCAGGATCGCCAGCCCGTGGCTGGGGTCCAGCATCGCCAGGACCAGCGCCGTGACGGCCGTCAGCCCCTGCAACCAGAGTATCGGGCGCCGGCGTGAGGTTAGGCGGTCCATGGCCGGTGCCCAGAGAAACTTGAGCGCCCAGGGCAGCGCCAGCAGGTGGCTGAGCCCGATCGCCGCCAGATCCACCTCGCGTTGGCGCAGGATCACGGGCAGCGCCTGGCTGAAGAATCCAAAGGGCAGGCCCTGGGAGAAGTACAGGCTGGTCAGCAGGCCGAGCTTGGCGGTTGTTTTCACGAGGGGGCAGTGTGCGGCGATCGCCGCGGGGCGTCAAGGGCGATCGCGCCTTTCCCGCTCGCGCAGAGACTTCATCAGGCTGTCCGGAGGGGCGCGATGGTCGTCATGAATGTCTTTGGGCCGATCAGTTTGGGCCCCTTTAAACCAAACTTAAACCAAACTGATTCATTTGTTACCTCACTGTGACCTGCTCGGCCGACAAGCCTTTCATCGAACACCCTGGTTGGAGACCATCCAAATGCCATTGAGCGTGAACCCCATTCGCTCGTTAACGACTTCGCAAGCCCCTCGTCCCTCGCTGGGGACAGCGGCCTCGACGGCGTCCGGCCCGGCTGCGACGTCGACGAGCGCCAGCAACTGGGGGGGCTATCCCAGCTATCCTTCGTATCCGAATTACCCTGGCTACCCGAGCTATCCCTATCAACCGCAGCCCAGCATCTGGAATGCCATCTCGAACATCGGTCGTGGCCTCGGAGAACTCGCCATGGTGGTCTTCTACGGTGCCGGTACGGTCCTCAGTTGGGTCGGCACGGCGGCCGTGGCCATCCTCGGTGTTACCTGGGAGGTCCTGGCCAGCGTGGGGCGGGCGGTCGCACGCGGCTTCCGCGCCATCTTCAACCCAGGCTATCCCACCTACCCCGGCTACCCGGGTTACCCCGGTTATCCGTCGCCATACTATCCCTACCAGCGTTAGCAGCAGGGAACGACCCTCGGCGGAACGGCCGAGGGTGGGAGGAAACGGGGCCTCCCACCTTCGCCCGTTCCGCCGGACGGTTTACCACCCGCCGATCTGGAGCAACCGCTTCCGGATCGGCGGGCGTCGTTTTGTGACAAAAATCACAAAAACGCTTGAATTTCGTCGAACAACTGTTCCATGATTGGGGCATCCCTGCGGGTACAGGAGGTCCCATGCGAGTTTGGGCCGTCGCCGGGCAAGGCCCGAGTAGTTTGGGGGGAATCTGGCGGCCGCTGGCCTGGATGCCGGCGATCGACGTGATCCGCGACCGGCTGGCTGCCGAGGCCCAGGCAGGCCCGCTGACGGTGCGCACCACCTTGGAAGCCGGCTTCCCCCTGATGGCCGCCGCGGCCTGTCTGATCGGCCGCGATGCCGGCCTGCCGCTGAAGCTTGAGGTGGTGGTGCCGTTTCCCCTCCCCGACACGGTCGAGGAGCCACGCGCCGTCCATGAGTGGGCCCAGCGGGCCTTGGCCCGTGCCGATGCGCGGCAGACCCTGTTTGCGCGGCCGCCACGCTCACGCCCCGAGGTGGCGGCGGTGCGTCAGGAGACCGAACGCACCTTGCTTGGGGGGGCCGAACTGGTGCTGGCCTGCTGGAACGGCCGCCCAGGTAACCGCACCTGGGCCATGCTGCAGACCGCCCACGTGCGAGGCCTGCCCGTGTCGAACCTGTTCCCGCAGATCGCCGCGGCGCTTGGGCTGGAAGCTCCGCCCGCCGCCGGGCACGCCGTCCGCGATGACGTGGCCGAAACCGGCTGAACCGTCGCCCGAGGACCTGGCCGCCAGGTGGACTGGTCGGCGTCGGCGTGCTCAGGTATAATGGTCGCTGCGCTGCGGTGTTAGCTCAATTGGTAGAGCACCGGTCTCCAAAACCGGGGGTTAAAGGTTCGAGTCCTTTACGCCGCGCCTCGATCAGGTGGTTTCGCTCTTCTGAGCGGTGCCACCTGTTTCGTTTTTTCCGGGTGCTTTCAGATCAGGCCAGCCGCCAGTGCGCCGCCGTAGACCACCAGCAGCGTGGCCACGATGCGTTGCAACCACTGGATGGTGACCTTGTGCAGCCAGCGGCTGCCCAGCCACGCCCCTGCGAAGGCGCCGGCGATCGCCACGCCGACCGGGGTGGCGTGGGCATCGAGTGACAGGGCTCGCAACTGGCCGCCGTAAATCAACAGGCGGCTGAGGTCGACCGCCACGGCGATCGCCACGCCCGTCGCGACGAACGATGCCGGAGGAAGCCCGACGCGCAACAGGAACAGGCTGCGCAGCGCGCCCTGGTGACCCGAGAGGCCCCCGAAGAAGCCGGAAAGCAAGCCGCCCCAGGCAAGGTGGACCGACTCGAAGCGGGGCAACTGGCGCGGGGGAATCAGCTCCAGCAGCGCGAACGCGACCACCAACCCCCCGACCGCACCCTTCAATGGCGTCACTGAAGCCGTGTGGCCCGCGACCGTCCAGCTGTACCACGGGGTCTGAAGCGATAGCCAGCCCAGCAGCCAGGCCCCGCAGAGGGCCGCGGGAATGGCGGCCAGCGCGAACTGCCGGGCCACGGGCCATTCGACCGCCTGGCGCACGAGGCCCCACTTGAACACGTTGGTAGCCAGATGCACCACGGCCGTGGCGGCCACGGCGGCACCCGGGGGAAAGAACAGGGCAAAAGCGGGCAGCAGCACGGTGCCCAGACCGAAGCCGGAGAAGAAGGTCAGCAGGGCGCCGCCGAAGGCCACCACTGCCAGCATAAGCAGGCTCATAGGCTCAGGGTAGCCCAGGGTGCGTTCGTCGACAAGGCGAGGCGGCGTCCGGGACGGTATGATGGCCGCATTCCCCGCGCTCCCCGCCTGCCCCCTTCCCCCACCGGAACCCGTCCCTTGTCTGATTCTTCCCTGCCCTCGTCGCCCTCTGCGCCTTCATTCTGGCAGCTCTGGCGTCAATTCTTGCCGCTCTCCGTTTCCGACATCACCATGGCCGGCAGCGAGCCGCTGGTGGCCACCACGCTGGCCCACATGCCGGATCCGCGCACGACCCTGGCGGCGCTGGGGGTTTCCAAGGCGATCGCGATCCTGCTCGAGTCGCCCATCATCATGGTGCTGCACGCCTCGAATGCCCTGGCCGCCTCGGCCCGGGCCCGCGCGGCCTTGCTGAAGCTGGTGCTGCTGATGTCGGCGACGCTCACGCTGCTGCTGGCCGGGATCACGCTGACCCCGCTGTTCGCCCACATCACGGGTCGCTGGATGGGGGTCGATGCCGCCGTTCAGGCGGCCGGTTGGCCGGCCCTGCTGATCCTGACGGCCTGGCCCGCGGCGATCGCCTGGCGGCGCTATGTGCAGGGTCTGCTGATCGCCGGCGGCGCGGGCGGGGTGGTCGGGCGCGCCGGCATCGGACGCATTTCCGTGGTGGCACTGGCCTTGCTGGCGGGCTACCACAGCCAGCTGCCGGGTGCGACGGTCGGGGCGGCGGCCCTGATGGCCGGCGTGTTCGTCGAGTCTTGCCTGGTCACACTGGGCGCCTGGCGTCGCGGCACCTTCGCCTCAGCGCCTGCGGAGCCGTCTGTCCCGGCCGGGACCGTGCCGGAGCTCCCCACGGACGTATCGGGCGTCTGGGGCTACTATCGGCCGCTGGCCAGCTCCATGCTGGTGGTCTGGGGGGGGCGGGCTGCCATGTTTGCGATCATCGCGCGCGCGGTGGATGCCCCGGTGGCGCTGGCCGCCTGGCCGGCGGCCTGGTCCCTGGTGACCGTCATCGCCAACACCACCCGCATGGTGCAGCAGCTGACGATCCGCCATCAGGCCTATACGCCGTTGCGGCGCCTGCTGGCCTTCGCCACCAGCGTGGGGGCGGCCTGTTCTGCGCTCGTGTTGCTGGTGGCCACTCCGCCCGGTGCGTGGGCCCTGGCGGCCTTCCTGGGGCACGATGCCAGCCTGATCGAGGCCGCGCGGCCGACGGTGTTGTTCTGCGCCCTGATTCCCCTGCTGGTGGCCTGGCAGAACGCCTCTCAGGGGCTGCTGATTGCCCGTGGACTCACGCCGGCGGTGCAGCGGGCGGCCTGGTGGGGGGTGGGCAGCGGCCTGGCGGTGGCGGGCGGGGCGATCGCCCTGGGCGCCCCTGGGGCGGCTTCGGCGGCGGCGGCCATGGCCCTCGGCTACGCCGTCGAGGTGGGCGTGTTGGCCTGGGCCTGGCGGTTGAATGCGCCCGAAGCCGCGCAGGCGGCGGCCTGATCGGCCTGGCAAACGAGCGCGGGCCTGGGTTTTCGCCCGAGCTGAAAAAATCTTTGCGGAAACGGAACCGGTTGCGGGGGGTTGTCGTCAAGATGGTAAGCTAGAACGTTCAGCTGGTTCCAGGTTCATCCGAAGACACTCAGCAACTGCCACGGTGGGACGGGCGTCGTCCCCTCCCCGAATCGACAAGGAGATTTCCCCATGTTCGCCAAGAAGCTTTCCATCGGCGCCCTGGTGGCGATGAGCCTCAGCGCCTGCGTCATCACCACCATGCCCGAAACCACCGGCACCAAGCCGTCGTCGGCCAGCTCCGCCGCGCCGACCGCTCTGAACAAGGACATGGCCAACAAGGCCGTGGTCGAAGTGATGGCCAGCACCTCCAACATGGTCATCCAGGCCAAGAAGTCCAGCAAGGTGATGGCCACCGTCAAGTACGCCGACGGCAGCACCGACAGCAACGTCAACCTCTCCTCGGATGACAACACCGTCGTGTCGATCAACCCGACCACCGGCGAGATCAACGGCGTCAAGCCCGGCACCGCCACCGTGCGCGCTTCCTCGGCGACCGACGCCACCAAGTTCGCTCTGATCACCGTGACCGTGCGCGAAGGCCAGGTCGAAGACGTGTTCGCCACCATCACCCCCGAGAAGTCGAACATCGCCGTCAAGGGCCGCGTACAGCTGTCGGCTGAAGTGCAGGACAGCAACGGCAAGGCCTCCAGCAATGGTTCGTGGCAGTCGTCCGACAGCACGATCGCGACCGTCAACGGCGAAGGCCTCGTGACGGGCCTCAAGGATGGCTCCGTGACCATCACCTTCACCTCGGACATGAAGTCGACCGTCAAGGCCCAGGCCACCATCACGGTCGGCCAGGCGGCGGCGGCTCCGGCGGCGACGCCGACCCCGGCGGCGACCCCCACGCCCGTGACCACCACCGAGAAGACCACGGTCTCGACCACCACCACCACGACCACCACGCAGCAGTAAGCCGCCTGGTCTTGGGTGCGCCCGGCGCGGGTATGACCTGCCTGAGCCGGGCGCGCTCCCTACGTGCCTTGTTGGAGGGCTTCCGATGCATCCACGTGTTTATGCCTTCATGGCGACGCTGACGCTGATACCGGCCGTACAGGCCTGTTCGGACGACCCGCGCGATTGGGTTCCGCTGGTCACCGCCATCGGCCGTGCCGCGCCCGTGATTGCGAGCGCGGCCCCTGTGGTGGTTGATGCGGTGAAGCAGCTGACGCCCTCTCCGACGCCCACCCCGAAACCGGTCGGCCTGCGCGCCGCCGTCAAGGAAGTGACGATCAAGGCCGGTGACTTCAAGGACCTGTTGCCCTACTTGCGGACCTTCGAGGGCGACATTCCGACCCTGGATGAGATCGACTGGACCGTCAGCAACCCGGCGATCGTCTCGCTCAACCGCAAGGAAGGCCGCGTCAAGGGCGTGTCCGCCGGGCAGGCCGTCGTGTTTGCATTCCTCAAATCGGCGCCCAAGAACAAGGCGCAAATTTCTCTTGACGTGCTGGATGTGGTGCTGGTCAAGGACGTGTCGATCATCCCGGCGCGCTTGAGCCTCAAACCCGGCGAGAGCCGCAAGGTCCAGGCCGAGGTGACGCTGGCCAGTGGCGAGATCAACGCCAACGTGAACTGGTCCTCCAGCGACGACACGGTGGCCCGGGTCAATCCCACCACGGGCGAGGTTTCCGCCGTGGCGCCAGGGCGGGTCACGATCGTGGCCGCTTATGCGGCCGATCCGCGCTACAAGGGCTTGCTCAACCTGACGGTGACGGCCACCGAGGGGACGACTCCCAGTGATGGGGCGTCTCCGGCGGCCAGCCCGGCGGCGCCCGCCAGCAGCGAGACGGCCAGCAACTGACGGGACGCCTCCCCGGGCTCAGGTCAACGGGCGATCTGGGCCGGGGGGCCATCCGCCACCGCATCCCGGTCTTCCATATGGGTCATGGTGGGCGGCCGCAGGCGCAGGAACACGCGGGCCATCAGCGGATTCTCGCCGTAGGCGCCGCGGGTCAGCGCCTCCAGTGAATAGACCGTCACGTCCCCGCCGAGGCCCAACGCCCAGCGGTCGATCGGCCCCAGGTCCTGGGTGTAACCGAGCGTGAGGGCGTTCACGCGTACGGCTGTGTGGCTGGCAGGCGCCCGTGGCGGCAGGCCTGCGCGATCGAGCAGCTCGTAACGCCCGTAGGCATGGTGGCGTCCGGCCCAGTCGAGCTGGCTTTCCAGCGCGTAGCTCTGGCGCACGTCCGGGGGGGCAACGGCCGATTCGAATTCCGCATTCTGGCCCCAGACCAGGGTGTTCGACCAGCGCCCGAGCGCCGTGTTGGCCACGCTGGTCAGCGAGGCGCTGGTGCGGGCCTCATCGCCCGGGTGCGAGGGGCTGGGGCTGCGCAGGTAGCCGTGGGAGAGTTGCGCCACCCAGTGACGCCCGGGAAACCAGCTCAGGCGCGTGGACCAGCTGTCGAGCGGGCCCCAGTCGATGTCGAAGCGGTTCTCATCCGGTTCGCGCCCGTTGAAGGCCGAGGCCTCCCATTGCCAGGCGCCCAGGCGCGCACCGGTCGTGACCACGCCGTAGCTGACGTGGGTGGCGTCCTGGTAGTGATGCCCCAATGGGGCCCAGTGGTTGTCGGCCGATGAGGGCCGGTGCATGTACGCGGCGGGGCCCAGGGCCGGTTCGCCGGCCAGACCGCCATAGGCGAAGACCGAGAGCAAGGGCGAGGGCGTCCAGGTGTAGCGGGCCGAGAGCTCACCCAGCAGGTCGTGCGGATGCTGCCGATCGAGCAAGGGCCGGTTCTGGAAGGTCTCGCCGCTCTGGAACAGCTGCGGGGTACCGCCCAGGGGCGTCGTGAAGGGCTCCAGACTCGTCATCATGCGCACGTCCAGCAGGCCAGGCCCCAGGTAGCGACTGCCCATCAGCATCTGCCAGTTCTCCGCCACGTGCGAGCTGCCGCCGCGGGGACCGGTTTGCTGGGTAAAGCCCGCGACCGCATCCAGGTGGGCCATCCAGAGCCAGCTGCCGGTCTTGAAGGCCCACATGCGCATGGGCGTGGTGGCCGGCAGCACGCTGGTGCCGGAGCCCATGGTGGCCGCCCGGTGCATACGTGGGTCCTTGTTGGGATCAGGGTCCGCCAGCGCTTCCTCGGTGGGCAGCGCGCACCAGGCATCGGCCGTTCCCGGCGGCGGCGGTGGCGGGGGGCTCGTCTCGGTCTCCGGGGCCGCCAGGCGAGCGGCCAGATCCACGCCGAGGGCCGTTTCGATGTCGCCCTTGCCGGCGCCGAGTCGCGCCACGTAGCGCCCTTTCGGGTCGAACACGAAGACCTCGTCCGGGTGCGCCACCGCATACATCTGGTCCGGCTTGGCGCCCTTGGGGATCTGGTAGCGCGTGCCCAGGGCCGCGACCAGCGCATCGATGCCCTGATGCGGGCCTGAGAGGCCTTGCAGGCGGGGGTGGAAGAAGCCCGTGTAGGCCTTCAGGCGGGCCGGCGTGTCGCGCATCGGGTCCACCGAGACGAACACCGGCACGACCCGCTCTTGCACCGCCTTGGGCAGGGCTGCATAGGCCCCCACCATCGAGCCGAGCGTGCGCGGACAGGCATCCGGACAGCTGGCGTAGCCCAGATACAACCAGACATAGCGGCCACGCAGTTCGGCCAACGTCATCGGCCGCCCCGTGCCATCCACCAGGCCGATCTCGGTGGGGGCCGGGGCCGGGATCGCCCCGGTCAGAGCGGCGATCGCAGGGGGCGGTGGCAGGGGCGCTGGCAGCATCGGCACGTCTCCGGCAGGGGGTTGATCGGGTGCTGAGACCCGAGGGTTGACATCTGTATATACACATATATACTGTATATATCGTATATACAGAACGCCCTCTCCGCTGAAAGGAGTTTTCATCATGACGTCTACCATCGATTCGATCCAGTCCGAAGCTGCCGCCGAGGTCACCGCTGAGGCGACCGCCGCCGCGCCGGCTGGAATTCCCACCATCGAAGCCGAAGAGGCGCCCGCGCCTGCGGCGACCGAAGCCGCTGCCGCGCCTGAGGCCCCCGAAGCCGAGGCCGAGGCGGATGAAGCCGGTGCGGCGGAGGCAGGCCCCAAGAAGCTGATCTCGCTGCGGGTGGCCAACGACGACCTCGAACTGGCCAAGTCGCTGGCCGGTGACATGAACGTGGGGTACCAGACCTTGCTCAACCAGTTGATTCACCGCGGCCTGAAGGATGCCGAGGCCGAGCTCAAGACCCGCCGTCTGGTGGCCCAGCTCTCTTCCTCGCTGCCGGCCCTGCAAGCGGCCCGCGAACTGCTCGACTCGCCGGCGGTGAAGTCGGCGCAGGAACTGCTCAACAACCCGGTCGTGAAGTCGGCGCAGGAGCTGCTCAACAACCCGGTCGTCAAGGCGGCTCAAGACTTCGCCAGCAACGTTGCGCAGAACCCGACCGTGCAGCAGGTGCGCGAATTCGGCCTGAACTCCTATCAGAAGGCTTCCGAGGAAATCGCCGCCTCGCCGCTGGGCAAGGCGCTCAAGGACCTCAGCGAGGCGCCCGCGCTGAAGGCCGCGCAGGAACTGGCCGAGTCGACCTCTGCCAAGCTGGTTCGTGAGATGTCCAACACCCCGGTGGCGCGCTTCTCGCGGGAACTGGCCCAGGCGGCCGGTGTGCCGGTGCCGGCTCCTGGCGAGGAACTGAAGGAGCTCAACAAGCGCATCGATGAGATCCGCGACGCCCTTCAGAAGGCCAAGTTGATGTAGTCCTGCCCCTCAGCGGCCCCGTGCCTGTCGGCGCGGGGCCGTTTTCTTGCGTTCTGTGGGCATGTCCGAGCCGATGTGATTCCATGGAGGGATGCGCGTGATGTTGGAAGATCAGGCCAGCGATGTGATTCGCAAGGCCATGTGGGGTTTCAAGCTCGGGCGAGACCAGCTGGGGGCGCGCTGTGGGCTGAGCCTGGAGCAGGTTCAGGCCTTGCTCGACGGCACGGTCGAGCCGGCCTGGCTGCGCGCCGTGGCGCCGCCCCTGGGCCTGGCGCCCGAGGCGCTGGTCGACCTGGCCACCGGGGCCTACCAGCCCCGCGTGGAGGCGCCGCCGGGCCTGGCGAGTTTGAGCAGCCCGTTTCGCGATTTCTTTGTGAACGCTTACGTGCTCTGGGACCTGCAGACCCGCGAGGCGCTGGCCTTCGACACCGGCACCGAGATGGCCGCCTGGTCGGACGTTCTGCAACGCCACGGGCTTCGCCTGCGCCACGTGTTCGTGACCCATACCCACCGTGATCACGTGGCGGTGGCCGATGCGTTGTGTGCCGAGACCGGGGCCACCCTGTTCGCCCCGCTGGCCGAATGCCTGCCGGGGGCGCAAGCCGTGCGTCCGGGCGATCGCTTCACCTGCGGCACCCTGGCCGTGGAGGCGCGCGAGACGAGTGGTCACACGGTGGGAGGCACCAGCTACCTGGTGCGCGGCCTCGCGCGCGAGGTGGTCTGCGTCGGCGATGCCTTGTTTGCCGGTTCGATGGGGGGAGGCCTGGTCTCGCACGAGCAGGCGATCGCCCACAACCGCCGGGCGCTGATGAGCCTGCCGGACGACACCGTGGTGGCCCCGGGACACGGGCCGCTCACGACCATTGGCCTGGAGCGCCGTCATAATCCGTTTCTGGCAGGCTTGGCCTGATAGGGGGCCGGACCTGGGGCGCGCGACGGCGTTGGGGAAACGGGCGCGGCGCGAGGCGCGATGAGACCCTCGGACACCCGCCTGGATTGCGTGGCCCGGCCCGTCCGTGGGATGATCCCCGCGTGTTTCACTGGCCTCTGATTCCCACTGCCCTGCTGGCCGCCGCGGCCTGGTTGGTTGCCCCCGGACATGCCCCCGCGGCGGCGCGTGTTGCGCCCGCTCATGCGGCTGACGTGCGTGTGCCGTTGTTGCCCGCCGGGCCGATCTGGCGAGGGCGATCGCCGTTGCCGAGCCCGGCGCTGACCGCGCCGGCGACGCCGGCCCCACCTGAGCCACGGGCCACGCCCGCCTTACCCAAGGCCACGCCGCTGTTGCCGGTCAGCGTTCCGCAAACGCCGATGCCGACCCCGGAGGCCTGGCCGGAGGGCGTGTCGCTTTTCACCCGGGATGGGCGACCGGCCGGGTTGTCGGATCTGGTGGCGGCCAGTCGGTTGGCCGATGTCGTGTTCGTCGGCGAGTATCACGACGACCCGGGGGCCCACGCGGTTGAACGGGCGCTACAGGCCGCCTTGTCGACCGGCGCGGGGGGGGCAGCCGGACGCCCTTTGGCCCTGTCGCTGGAGATGTTCGAGACCGATGTCCAGCCGGTGCTGGATGAATATCTCGCGGGCCTGGTGCGCGAGAAGGATTTTTTGGCGGCAGCACGTCCGTGGAACAACTATTCCAGCGATTATCGCCCGCTGCTGGAATGGGCCCGGCAGAACCGCCAGGCCGTGGTCGCGGCCAATGCGCCCCACCGCTACGTGATCCGGGTGGGGCGACACGGGCCTGACGGCCTGGCGGCCCTGAGTGCGCCGGCTCGCGCCTGGCTGCCGGCGCTTCCCTGGCCGGAGCCTTCGGTGGCCTACGCCGATCGCTTCGCGGCCTTTGCCCGCGAGGCCCTCGGGGGGGCGCCGGCATCGCTGGTCGCGCCCCCGCTGTCGGCGACGTCATCTTCCTCTGGCAATCACGGCACCAGCCAGACGGCTCAGCGAATGTTCGAGGCGCAATGGCTGCGCGACGTGACCATGGCCCATTCGATCGCGCGCCACCTCGAAGGGGCGCCCGGTGCCCTGGTGCTCCACGTGACGGGCTTGTTTCACAGTCAATCGGCTCAGGGCACCGTCGAGGCGTTGCGCCATTATCGGCCTGGGGTGAGGGCAATGACCCTGGCCGTGGTGCGGCGCGCGGGCAGCGCCGAATTTTTGGCGCGGGACATGCGCGACCTGGGCGATTTCGTGGCTGTCTCTCGCTTGGCGCCGGTCCGTCCGCGCCCCTGAGCGCGTCACCGTGGGCCATCTGGAGGGGCTTTCGACCGCGTGCCAGCGCCCGAGAATCGTCTCGCCCCGCGCCTGTCGGGGCCGGGCCAAGTCCCCGAGCGCAGGGTGCGCTCGGAGGCCTGGCCGCTCGCGCCGGGCGACGCCATTGGCGCCCGACGCCTGGTTGCGAAGGTTCAATGGGCCCGATTCAGCGCTCGAGCGTCAGCTTGCGGCTCTGCGGGCGTTTCACCCGTTCGGCCAGGGGCACGCGCACCGTTAGCAGGCCGTGGGTGAAGCTGGCCTTGGCCTCGCCCTCCTTGACGCGATAGGGAAGCGCCACGTGGCGCTCGAAGCGCCCGTAGTTCCGTTCGGAGCGGAAATAGGCGTCCTCGTTGATTTTCTCCTCGCGACGCAGTTCGCCCGACAGGTGCAGGGTGTCCTCCGACAGTTCCAGGGTGATCGCGTCGGCTGTCAGGCCTGGCAACTCCACGTGCACCACCAGCGTGCCTTCGTCCGGGGTGTACAGCTCGATGGCGGGCTGATAATAGGCCGGCCCCTCGCTTTCCTTGCGCCAGGTCTGGGGCCGGGGGCCTCGCCACATCTGATGGAAGACCCGATCGAGTTGCTGCCGCATCGCTTCGAGTTCGCTCAGCGGGTTCCACGTCGTCATCGTCATGTCTACCTCCCAGTTTCGATGAAGGGATCGTCGCCGCGGCTCGCGCCTCCGGCGGAACGGGGAGATTATTACATCTTCATTAAGTTATGTAAACATAGCGCGTGGCCGAGGCGTGACGACCCGGCCACCCTCGGGCACCAGCAGCACGACGCCTGGCCAGGCGTGCAGAAGCCGATCGGCGGTGCTGCCGAACGCCCGGCGGGCCAGCGTGTCTCGCGGGGGATTGCCCAGGATCAGCGCATCGGGTGACAGGCCGCGCAGCATTTCCAGCAGCACGGTGGTTGGCGGGCCGAAACGGCAGTAGCCACGGACCGTGCCGCCGGCGGCTCGGATGCGGGCGATCGCCCGAGCCAGGGCGCGTTCCGCAGCCAGTTGACGATCAACGGCTGCGCGCTCCAGGGGGGTGATCTCGACCCAGTCTGGCTCCACCGGCGCCATGCCGGGCAGTGGGGGCGCCGCCACGGCCACCACCATCCAGTCGTGAGAACGGGCCCCGAACATCGCCAGGGCGAAATCCAGGGCGGCTTCCGCAGGCGCCGAGCCATCCGTGGCGAGCAGCAAGCGTGACATCAAATCCCTCCTGTCCTGATCCTCTCTCACGGGCCGGGGATCAGGAACAGGCGGGCCAGGCATTGGTCCCGCGGGCGATGTGAGGCCCGCTTCGCGATCAGGGTTTTGCGGGGGCGGTCGAACGGGCGCCCTTGGGGCGCCACTGAGGCTCGGGGCAGCGCGGACGATGGTTCAGCGCCGACTCGAGGGCCGCTTTCAGCGCGGGGTCATCCGGCGTGGTGCTGGAGCGGAAGCGGGCGGTCACCCGGCCGCTGCGGTCGACCACGAACTTCTCGAAGTTCCAGCGCACGGGACCTTCCTCCACTTGCGGGCTGCTCTGGGCCGTCAGCCAGGCGAACAGGGGCTGGATCGCATCGCCCGTCACGGGGGCCTTCTCGAACATGTCGAAGGTCACCCCGTATTCGCGCGTGCAAAAGCTCGCAATCTCCTGATTGCTGCCGGGCTCTTGGCCCAGAAAGTCATTCGACGGAAAGCCCAGCACGGCCAGGCCTTGCTTGGCGTAGCGCTGGTGCAGGGCTTGCAGGCCCTCGTACTGACCGGTGTAGCCGCAGCGCGAGGCGGTGTTGACAATCAACAGCACCTTGCCGCTGTAGGGCGCCAGGGTGGTCGTTTTGCCGTCGATGCGGCGGACCTTGGTGTCGAACAAGGCCGAGGACCCGCCCGCCGCCAAGGCTGGAGTCGCCAGCATGGAGATGGTCAGCGCCCATCCACTGAGGAGTCGGAGCGGCCGGCACAGCGGTGAGGGAAGCTTCGAAAGGGGCACGGTTCCTCCTCAATAAAACGACAGTCGCGCCACCGCGATGTCAGCGTCGAAGGCCTGCTTGATCGCCACGATCCCGAGGCGACGGAGTTTTTCCGGTTTCAGTCGCCCCACCTCCCAGCCACTGCGGGCAAAGGCCGTGAAGGGCAGATCCACCTGCCGCCAGCTGGGGGTCACAGGCAAGGGCGCGCTGTGGTACTGCCAGGGCAGCCAGTGGTCGCTGGTGCGCAGGTGAATGGCGTAGGAGCCCGGCGTGCCCACGACCCAGAGCCTGATGCCCTGGTGCCCCGATGCGTCCAGAACCTGCCCCTCCGCTGCCAGCGGCAGCGCCACCTGAATGAAGCCGCCATTATTTTCCAGGCGCACGCGGCCGCGCAAGCGCAAAGCTGGCTTTCCGTGCACCGTTTCGAAGCCGTAGCGCATCTGGGAGATGCCGCCCATCACGGTATCGCTGAAGCCGACCCAGCTGGTGCCCAGCGCACTCTTTCCCTGGCCACTGGCGAAGTCGTCTAGCAGGCGCTCGCTGGCTTCCGCGGATGGCGCTTGGCCCACCGTCATCACGACCCCCAACAGGACTCCGACACGATGCGTGGCACAGAGAACGGGCAACTTGAACCCTGCCTTCCGATCGTGGGTTGTCCAGGACAATAGTAGGACAAAAAGCGCTCGGCGCAAAGCCTGCCTTGCGCAACACAAATTTCATCTTTCTTTGATGATCATTTGTCGCATGGCTCCTGTTTCGCCCAGATCAGATCGTGAATTTCCCGTCCAGGAGGGGTTCTGCGCCCCTGAGGTGGGGGGAGAGGGCCCCCCATTGGCAGGGAAAATGCCGCAAAAGCAGTCAAGATCTGACGTTGCCGTGTCGATCAGGGTTAAAGCGGGCCAAGGACGTGGCCTGCCACACTGCCGGTCTGACATAAGCGCGAGCGCGTGTTTCGCCGCCATTAGCGCTGCGTTAAGCGCCCGAGGCTTGCGATCTTGATCACAACCTGGGTTTTTGCGCCATTGGTAGGCTGGTTGTGATCGGGAGCACCCGGCTTGCTGTTCATGGAGGAACACCCAATGCCCCAATTCTTGACCTTTGTCTGTCCGGAACTGGACACGACCTACGACGCGGTCTACTCGGAACTCGCACGTTACCTGGAAATGGAGCCGGAAGAGGCGATGGAGCGCTTCGCGCCGGACGACGCGGTGGCGCGCGTGCGCTACCACCGGCGTCAGCATCAGCGGCGCCACGTCCAACTCGACCTGGCCGAGGTACTGGGCATCTCGCCGGCCGACGTGTTTGCAGCCGTCAACGACGAAGGCGCGCGCATTCTGCTTTCGGCCTTGAACGCCAAGAAGGCTCAGAGTAGCGGCTGGGAGATCACGGTCTCCCCAGGCCCTCGCATCGAACACCCGGCCATGCTGGAACTGGCCTGAGGGCGTCTAGCCGGCTGCCAACTGAGGTTTGAAAAGAAGAGGGCCTTCCAGTTCAGGAAGGCCCTCTTTTCGATCGGGTGGTAGACGAGGCACAGCTCAGTGGGACAGGGGCCTTGTCGCCGCCTGTCCCGCGCTTGGCGGGCTCCGGAGGAACGCGGCAAGGCGGCGCGATGGCTCAGGTGGTGGCCCCCACGCCGCCGCGAATCTGGGCCAGCAGGTCGTCGCGTAGGCGCTCCATGGCCTCCTGGGTTTTTGCCTCGCAGTTCAGGCGCAGCAGCGGTTCGGTGTTGCTCTTGCGGATGTTGAACCACCAGCCCTCGCCGATGATCGACAGCCCATCGATCTCGACCAGCCGGCCCTTGGCCTGATAAGCCGTTTTGACCGCTGCCATGACCGCGTCGGCGTCCTGCACGCGCGAGTTGATCTCGCCGGAGATGTGGTAGCGCTTGGTTTCCTCCATGGCCTGCGCCAAGCTTTGACCCTGGTCGGAGAGCGTTTTCAGCAGCAGCAGGGCGGTCAGACAGCCGCTGTCGAAGTAGGCGTCCTTGTGCCGGAAGTAATAGTGACCGCTCACCTCGCCGCCGAACTCGCACTGATGCTCACGCATGTAGGTCTTGGCGAAGGCGTGACCGACCTTCCACATACGGGCCTCGCCGCCGCCGGCCTGGATCGTGTCTCGCACGTAATCACTGCAGCGCACGTCGTAAACGACCCGAGCGCCGGGATGGCGTTTCAGGACGGGCTTGGCCAGCAGGCCCAGAATGAAGTCGCCGTCGCAGAAGTGCCCCGTGCCATCGACGAAGAAGGCCCGGTCGCAATCGCCGTCCAGGCCGATGCCCAGGTCGGCGCCGGTTTCACGCACCTTGGCCACCATGTCGACCCGGTTCTCCTCCAGCAACGGATTGGCCTCGTGGTTGGGGAAGGTGCCATCCGGCTCGAAGAAGAGCGGAATCACCTGCACAGGGGAGCCCTGAAACATCTTTTCCATGATCGGTCCGCCCATGCCGTTGCCGGCGTCGATCACCACCTTGAGCGGCGCGAGCGTTTTGGGATCGACGAACTCGTGCATCCAGGCCACGAAGGCGTCCAGCACGGGCTGTTCCCGGTAGCCGCCGGGCGTCGCGGCCGGCGGGGCGAACTCGCCCCCACGCACGATCGCCTCCAACTCGGCCAGGCCGCTTTCGAGGCCCATCGGGATGGCCTTCTCGCGCACGAACTTGAACCCGTTATACTCCCCCGGGTTGTGCGAGGCCGTCACGGCCACGCCACCATCCACCCCGAGGTTGATCACCGCGAAGTACATCATGTCGGTCGAGGCCATGCCGATGCCGATCACGTCGGCGCCGCCTTCCCGCAGGCCCCGGATCAGTTCCTGCTCCAGCGGCACCGAGTGCGGACGCATGTCCCGTCCCACCACCACGGTGCGGGCGCCGGTGTACTGCACGTAGGCCCGGCCAAGCTGGTAGGCCAGGGCCTCGGTCACGTCCTCGCCGTAGATGCCGCGGACGTCATATGCCTTGAAGGGAGCTGCCATGCGGTTACCTCACTGTCGACAGGCCCCCACCTGCGTTGTGGGGGCCCCGGGGCGCGCCCGGCTGGCCGGGCGCGGGGTCATGCCAGAGCGTTCAGAGGAATTTGCGCCAGCCCACCAGGGTGCCGCCGCCCACGGTCCATTCCTCGTTCTTGTTGAAGCGCCAGGCCAGCTCGACGTCGGGGGACCAGCCAAGTCCGCCGCCCGTCAGCGGAATGCCAATGTCCAAGCCGGCCCGCAGGATGACCTGCTGGCCGCCCAGCAAGGGGATGGGCAGCGGCCAGCGCACGGTAGGCCCGACGTTGGCGGCCAGGCTGGTAGCCCCGAACCCGGCGGCACCCACGACGCTGGCCCCGAGGCCGCCGGTGACGCCCAGCTGGATGTTGTGGTCCAGCTTGGCCAGCAGGTACGTGCCGCGAGCGCCCAGGCTCAGGGCGTTCACCCCGAAGCCGCCCCAGGCCGACGCGACGCCGCCCACCGAGAGCTGGTCGCTGAGCGCGAGGTCATAGGACCCCCCGAGCACGCCGAGGCCCATCATGGCGCGACCCTTGCTGAGGCCGAGTTCGGGCATGGTCGAGGCCTGCGCCGGGGCGGTGGCCAGCAAGCTGAGGGCCGTGACGGCGGCCAGGGCGGGGGCGAGCGCGCGAAGCTTCATGAAGGAACCTCTCCTCAACAAATCAAACCGAACAACCCGGCCAGTATACCCGCTCGGCTCAAAGGCGTCTCATCCACGCCGGACATTCCTGTCGACGCGCCTGGTGCGCGTTCTGACCCGCGTCTGAAGGGCTTCTTGGAGCAGCCGTGCCACGCAGATGACGCTCTCAGGGGCTTCATCGCGCAGCGGCCGCTTCAGAGGTCGAGTTCCTTGCTGCTGAAGCGGCGCGCCTGCAGGCGCGTGAAGGTCTGGACGTGGCGCGAGCCATCCGCCTGGGCGATCGCCAGATGATAAGCGAAGCGCGGCCCTTCTCCCAGGCCGACCGTCAGGGCCGCGCCGCGCACGATCGCGCGAGGGCCGAGCGCTTCCAGCATGCGCAGGGGACGCCCCTCGACGGCGCGGCCCGGCAGCTCGCGCACCTGGGTGCTGGGGTCCATCAAGATGTTGACGAATTTCTCGGGTGTGACGTCATCCGGATACAGACCCATCAGGCTGCGGCTCTGGTTGCTGCGGGCGGCCACTTCCAGGCGAACGAACGAGACCGCACCGGGCAAGCGCACCTGGACCGTGTCCGAGCCGGTCGATCGGACCTTGAAGCCTTTCGGCAGGTGATTGCTCTCCAGCACCTCCAGCAGCGACACGCGCGGCTGCTGCTGGAACAGCATGCGGTAGACGGTCTTGCGGTAGTCCGACTTCACGCGTTCTTCGGTGGCGTAGCGGGCCTCGAAGCTGGTGGCGGACTGGCTGAGGGTCGACAGAACGGCATTCAGGTTTTGCCTGAAGGCGGCCTCGGTGGGCACTGCCGGTGCCGGCAGAGCAGGCGGCGCCGACGGAGGCCCCACGGGGTCTCCACTCGGCAACCTGCCGGGTGGGGCCGAGACAGGGGCCTCGGGGAGCGCACCGCAGCCCGACAAGGTCAGGGCCAGCGTGCACGCGACGTTGCGAGCAGAGAAGCGCATGATGTCCAGTTTAAGCCCAGGATAAGCTCACGCGCAACCGGTCCATGTCGCTGGAAGTGCCGGGTGCCGGATGCCTGAAGACATCGGTCAAACCAGGCCTTCAAGGTGTTTTGTCGGCGTGGTATTGGACGGGCCAGGCGTGGGCGGGAGGTGGCTTTGAGATTATGAAAAGGTTAAGGTTCTTCCGTGGGGGGCTTTGACCACGCCTCTCAGCGAGACTGCCCCATGCTCATCGCGATCGCCCGCGCCACCAGCATCGACACGGCGATCGCCCCCACGCCCGCCAGCGGATGAACCGCCGACATCAGGTACACACCCAAGCCCGTTCCGCCCACGCCGAACAGCGCCAGCGGGATGACGTGAGGGTCCAGGCGAAAAGCGCCGTTGGCCGGTTTGGCAATGATCGATGGGGTTGGTGTCGGCTTGGCGGGAGTGTTCGCCGGCGCTGAGCGGTCAGCTTCGCTCGGCCGAGGCGACTGACTGCGCACGAGGGCGTCGCACGCCATGCCCAGAACGGCGCTTTTCCCGTGGGCCGGGACGCAGTCCACCGCCGGCGTGGCGGGCTTGGCCGGCGTGGGCGGAACCGTGGACGCGATCACCTGGGGCATCTCGATACCTCTCTCTCCAACCGATGAGCGGGTTATCCGCCGGCACAGGTGGATTCATTCTTAAGACCAGTAAAATAAAACGTTAAAATTTTCCAACCACCCGGATGGGCTGTCGCGCCTCCCGGACTGCTCTGGTAAAGTAAAGGTTAAGCCCCCGTCTACGAGGAGTGTCGCTCTTGCCTCGCCTGTCCCGCTCGGTCCACTTTCTGCTTCCGATCGCCAGCGCGGTGCTGCTGGCCGCGGGGTGCGCGCGCGTGCCGCAGGCCAGCGCGCCACGCACGGGGACCCCTGGCGCGCTGACGACCCTGGCGTCGCGCCCCGAGGAACCCACCACGCATCTGCCGGTCGGCACCCAGGCCCCGGACATGCCGATCACCCGTCTTGACGGCACGCTGGAGTCGTTCGCAGCCTATCGCGGCAAACCCGTCTTGCTGGTCTTCTGGGCGACGTGGTGCCCCATCTGCACGAACGAGCTGCCGGCCAAGCAGGCCATGCATGACGAGTTCAACGCCAAGGGCCTGCAGGTGCTGTGCGTGAATGCCAGCAACGAGAAGCTGCAACGCCTGCGCGACTTCATCGCCTGGCAGGGCTACACCATGCCGGTCTTCGGGCAGTACACCGGAGCGGCCACGCGGGATTACCTCGTCTCCAACATCCCGACGCTCTACTGGGTCGACCGTCAGGGGCGCATCACCGATGCCCACGTGGGCCCGTTGCCGATCGACGACCTGCGTCAACGCACCCGCAAGCTGCTGAAGCTTCGCTGAACTCTGACGCGGCGGGCGCGCGGAACGCCGAGCGTGTGCCGCTTGGCCCTTCAGCCTGCGGGCTCATCCCACAGACTGGCCAGGTTGTAGGGGGCGCCCGGCATGGCCCACAGGTCGCCGCTGACGTAGCGCCGATGGCGGTCCAGCTGGTCCAGTGCGCCGAGGTCCTCCGGGCTGAGTTGCAGCGCGCAGGCGTCCAGGTTCTGGCGCAAGCGAGTGGCGTTCACCGATTTGGGGATCGCGGCGATGCCACGCTGCAGGCTCCAGGCCAGCAACACCTGGGCGGGGCTGCCCCCTCGTTGCTGGGCGATCGCCACGACGGCGGGGTCTTCCAGCAGCACCGGTTCATCGGCGGCCTTCAATCCGGGCGGGCGATCGGGCGAGCCCAGCGGCGAATAGGCCGTCAGGTGACAGCCCAGCTCACGCGCGCACGCAACCAGCTCGGGTTGGGCCAGGTACGGGTGCCGCTCGACCTGGTTCATTTCGGGTGGGTGGGTGGCGCTCGCGGCGATCGCCCGCAGCTTGGTCGGGCTCATGTTGCTGACCCCGATGTGGCGGGCCAGCCCGGCCTTCAGGACCACTTCCATCCCCTTCCAGGTCGCGCCGAGGGGCTGCGCCTCCAGTGAGAGAAAGCCATCGGGCGTTTCGGGGAACACCACCTCCGGCTTGAAGGCCACGGGCCAGTGGATCAGCCAGAGGTCCAGATACGGCGTCTGGAGATCCTGCAGCGTACGCTCCAGCGCCGGGAGAACATCCTCGGGGGCGTGGGCGTTGTTCCAGAGCTTGGAGGTGATCCAGAGTTCCTCGCGCGTCAGCACACCGGCGGCGATCGCCTCGGCCACGGCCTGCCCGACCTCGCGTTCGTTGCCGTAGATCGGCGCACAATCAAGGTGGCGGTAGCCCATCTCCAGGGCCAGCTTGACGGCTTCGTATACCTCTCCGGGCTTGGACTTCCAGGTTCCGAGTCCCAGCAAGGGCATCTCGTCGCCATTGGCAAATCGGATCGTCGACACGCGCGGCTTCTCCTTCGCTCCCCCATCAACCGGCACGCCCATACGCGCGGCCAGGCGGCATGCAAGATGTTACGCTGCCCGGGCCGCGCGTGCCACCGGCGTCGTCCGGCCTGGGCTGATCACCCAAAGTTAACGTCAGCTTCCCCCAGAGGCCCCGGATAATCTCATCACCTCACGTCTTACCCTTTCATCGCACCACCGGGAGGTCCAAGTGAACGCTGCTTCGAACAAGGGGTTCTTGTCTCTATCCGCCACCCCCGTCAAACCACGCCTCACACCAGCCAACAGCGTTTCCCTCGACCGACCACCCCTCGCCAGCGTGCCGCTCTCTCCGCGGACGCCGATGGACGCGCTTCAACTCGAGCGTCCGGGTGGTCGGAGCGCTGAACTCACCTTGCCGCGCTCGGGGCCCGACCAGCTCGCCCCTCGCCCGGTTCCCGGAAGCGCCCTGGCTGCGCCTCCAGTCTCTCCCTACACGGCGATCTTCGGCGCCCAGGACCACGTCAAGAATCCATCCGACCCCAGCCTGGTCGCGCTGGCCCGCCAGACCCTCGCCCGAACCCCTGAACTGGTCGATACCCCCTTCGGTCGCGCCGCGACGGCGGGACGGGTCGAGGCGCCCGCCGTCCGTGACTTGCAGCAGTTCTTGCTCGCCAAGGGACATTCGGTGGGCCAACCAGGCGTCGACGGTAAGTTTGGACCGTTGACCCATCAGGCCTTGCGGGACTTTCTGAGTGGGAGTGCCAAGGGCCCGGAGGCGCCGGATGGTGGCGCTGCTGAACCGCTCGGAGGCACCGTCCGCAAGCGACGCTTGCGCGTGGCGAGCGGCGGGATTCCGGTGGCCTATCGCCAGGGCAAGCCGATGCACGCGGCCATCGCGCCGGCCTGGGACCGCATGGCCGCGGCTGCGGCGCGTGATGGCGTGAACCTGCGCATCAACAGCGGCTACCGCAGCATCGCGGAGCAGGCTCGCTTGTTCCGGGCGGCCGTGCGCAAGTATGGCAGTGTGGCCCGTGCCCGCAAATGGGTAGCGCCCCCAGGGCGTTCGACCCACCAGCGCGGCAACGCGCTTGATGTCTCACGGGCGGGCGGTGCGCACGCCTGGCTGCGCCGAAACGCCTCCAAGTTTGGCTTTTATCAGCCCTACAGCTGGGAGCCCTGGCACTGGGAGCGCCGCCTTTAAGCGGGCTGGCGCGCCCTCACGGAAGCTCGCGCCGGCTTGACGTCCTGCAGTTGCCGCGGGCGAGACGCAGGCCCCTGAGCTGGCCGCCCGTCAAAACGTGACGCCCCGACTGTGGCCAGTCGGGGCGTCTTTGAAAAGGGGCCTTACTTTCCGGCCGGCGCGGGTGGAGCCGGGGGCACCGGTTGTGCCGGCGGCGCGGGGGCCGGCGCCGGAGCGGCATCGCCGCCGAGGGCCGCGACGACCATTTCGATGTAGAGGTCTTCGAATTCGGCCTGGCTCAGCTTCCCGTCGCCGGTCTTGTCTGCGCCCTGGAACTGCTCCGGCGTCACCTTGCGGATGGGCACCGTGATGTGAAGCTTGGGGTACTGGAAGGTCAGGCCCAGGCGCCGCAGGTCCGCCAGACTGGTTTCGTTCTTGATCAGCAGACCGTCGTCGTTCGTGTCGAGCCGATTGAAGGCCCGCGCCAGCGACTGGCGGAACGAGTTGGCGAAGCTGTCGCGGTCCTGATGGAACCACAGGAAGGTGCGCGTGGCGTAGTCCACGAACTCGGTGCGGCTCAGGCGACCCGCGCTGCCCCAACCCTGGCTCTTGTCGGCCTTGCGGAACTCGGCCATGGTCATGTGGCGGCCCACTTCATACTCGTTCAACCATCCGTCCTTGTCGGCGTCGATGGTGTTGAAGATGGCGCGGTGGACGCGCGTGAAAGCCTTCTGCAGGGTGGAGGCCGAGAGCGCGTCGAAGGTGGCGTCGGCCACCACAGGAGCCGCTGCACGCGGGGTGGGCGCGACACCACAGGCCGTCAGGGAGGCCACCGAGGCGACGAACAGCAGGGAACGGGAAAGCTGGTTCACAGGCCACACTCCTTAAGGATGAATTAAACTTTAATTAATATAATTCACCCCTGGCCGCTTGCCAAGGCTTTTGTGAACTGTTAACGCCAAATCCCTTTTCGGCGCACGAACAACCGGCGTGTTCGACGCGTCAGCGATCGGAATCCCCCCGCAGCGCTCAAGCCCAGGGGGAGATACCTTCCATTTTGGGTTCGTAGCTGTCCAGGTACTCGAACAGCGCGCCGATCGAGGGCACGATCGCGAACAGCTGCCGATATTCAGGCTTCAACAGGCCGTCCTGGATCGAGCGTTCGAACAGGGCCGCGAGGCCGTCGAAGTAGCCACCGATGCTGACGAACACGATCGGCTTGTCGTGAATGCCGAGCTGTTTCCACGTCAGGATCTCCATGGCTTCGTCCAAGGTGCCGAAACCGCCTGGCATCACCACGAAGCCATCACTGCGTTCGTACATGATCGTCTTGCGTTCGTGCATGGTGTCGACCAGTTTCAGTTCCGTGACATCCAGATTGGCGAGTTCTCGCCGCTGGAGTTGATGCGGGATCACCCCCAGCACCGTTCCCCCGCCGGCCATGACACGTTCCGCCACGATGCCCATCAGACCGACGCGTCCACCGCCATAGACCAGGCCGATGCGTCGCGACAGCATGGTGTTGCCGAGTTCCAGGATCGCCTGCGCATGGGCGGCATGGCTCGGGGTGCTGGCCCCGCAGAACACGCAGAGATGCTTGAGTTTGCGCATGGTCATCGTCTCCTGAATCGCTTCCGCTGGGGCGGAAGGAGCCCACGCACCTGCCGGGCCTTCGGACGAGCGGCGAGGGGTCTCTGCTTCGCAGCCTACCAGGGCAGGGCGACACGCCGCTGTGTCGCGTAACGAATCCGAACCAAGAGTCAGGGGGTGAAAAGCCCGTCAGGGCGCTGTGACCGAGCGCCCCTGCGCCAGAGCCAGGGCATCCTGACGCAGCTGGAGCAACCGTCTGGCCCAGGCATGGCAGGCCAGCACGGTGGTCTGGTCAATGCCGAAGGCTTGTTGCACCTGCCTCAAAAATTGACTTTCGGCCGGGTCGTACTGCCCGTCCACGTAGGCCAGTGCCACCAGTTCGATGAAGGCCAGGCGCCGCGATTCATCCGTCGCAAAGCGACGCACAGCGTCGTCCAGTTGAGGATCGCCGAGGATTTGCTGAACGAATGCTTCTTCCGCGACGCCCATGCTCAGGCGCAGTTCTTCGACAAACTGGACCTCCTCGGTGGTGATCGCGTCGTCAGCGCGCACCCCCAGCAGGGCCAGCTCGATGAAGCCGATCTTCTCATCCTCGTTGAATCGGTTCAAAAACATGACGGGTATCCTGTCGAAGGCGGGCGCGCGAATCCGAGAACCTCATACCCAACGGCTCGGGACTTGCCACGCGCTGCGCGTCCAATCCCGCTCGCCTGCTCAACTTCAGGTGGCGTCGGTATGTGCCGGGAGACGCGCTGTTCAGGTATCCGGTTCCACCGACACCCGGATCCCGATCGTGCGAATGATGCCCGCACAGAGGTCCGCCTGCGCCACATCTCCCCGAAACACGACGGCAGCCCCCGTCCGGTGGACTTCCTGCGTCAGGCCGATGGCCTCCGCGAGCGACAGTTGCGGCACCGCCAGCACCAGGATGGCAATCACCTCGTCGAAGGTGTTCCAGTCATTGTTGTGAACGATGACCTTGTGCGGTGGCAGCCAATGCACCGTGAAAACCGGTTCCAAGGTGCGGATGGGACTTGGTGGCGCGGGCATGGCGCAGGCAGGGCCTCCTGGTCGTTCCAAGCGCCGCCGTCGACGCCGGTGAGCCGCTTCCCACGGCTCATCATAACAGCTTTCCGACGGTCCAATTTTTACCTCGTCATGACCCAATCGAGGCATCCGTGACAGCTTCATGACAGACGCCAGGGCCCGTGTTGCGTAGGCTGGAAACGGTACCGGGACGGCCCGGACCGCCCTGGCAGGAAAGGGGGATCCGATGTTTCGCCACCACCCGATCAACTGGCTGGTTGTCGCCTTTTTGAGTGGCTTCCACCTCCTTGCGGCGGCTGCCCTGGCCTTCCCGTTCGAATTTCGCTACCTGCCCGTCATGGTGGCGATGTATCTCTGGATGGGCTTTGGCACCACCTTCTATTTGCATCGTTGCCTGACGCACCGGGCCTTCGACACCCATCACGCGATCAAGTTCTTCTTCTTCCTGGCCACGTCGGTGGGGCAGCAAGGCGATCCGATCAACTGGGTGGGCCACCACCGCTGGCATCACCTCAAGTCGGATCAGAGCGAGGATGTGCACAGCCCCAAACAGGATGGTTTCTTCTACGCCCACATGGGCTGGATCTTTCGGAACCCCGGTGAGGACGAGATGCAGATGCGGCGCATGGCCCGTGACGTGGAGGAGGCGCAGCCCTACCTGCGGCACTTCACCGGCCGCGTCACCTTCTTTCTGCCGCACCTGATCGTGGCCGGGTTGTTGGCTTACTTCCTGGGGCTTGGCGGCCTGCTCTGGTGCCTCTACGTGCCGATGATCGCCGTCTATCACGTGACCTTCTCGGTCAATTCGCTCTGCCATATGTTCGGTTACCGGCGCACCGAGACGCGCGACGGCAGCCGTAATTTCTGGCCGATCGGGCTGCTGGCACTCGGCGAGGGCTGGCACAACAATCACCACGCCTGCCAAACTCGCGCGCCGCAGGGCCTGGTGTGGTGGGAGGTCGACCTGACCAGTTACCTGATCAAGGCGCTGGAAGTGGTCGGTTTGGTCTGGAACGTCAAATGGACCGCTCCGGTTCGCCGCGCGGAAGAGGAAGCGGAGGCGGAAACGGCCCCTTCGACTGGCGCCACCACTCGCCTTCCGGCCTATGTGGGAACGCTCTGAACCACTCCACCTGGTGCCGTCCCATAGGGGCCCCTGCGGGGGCCCCTTTGTGTTGCGGCCGAACCCCCTGTTCTCGCGCCCCGCTCATCGCGCGGCAGGTTTGAATGTCTCCATGCGCTGGAAGGAATCGTGCCGATCTGGAAGAGGGAAACCGCGTGGACGCTCGCTTTGGCCAAAACCCGGAAGGTTGGGATGAAAAAATTTTCAGAAATTTCTCGAGGGAATAAGCAAGTTAAGAGATGTTTAAGCTAGAATAAAGGGGCTTGGAGTTCGTCAAAGGAGCCGTCCTCGATGCCCTCGTTCCGTTCCCTGCTCTCCACCACCGCGGTCTTTGCCGCCTCGCTGAGCCTGCTGGCGGCGTGCGGTCGCGCGTTGGCCCCCACGGGCCAGCCCGAGATGGTGCGGGGCTTTCAGGCCGTGAGCTTCACCTCCCCGGAACAGGCCCGAGAAGCGGTACTGTTCTACGGTGATCGGGACCGCCTGACGCGCCTGGCCAGCGCCGGGGTCGACATCTGGTCGGTCGACCGGGCGGCCAAGCGGGCCAAGGTCAAGCTCAACCAGGCCCAGGCCCGCCTGGCTGAGCAGCTTGGCATGCAAGTGGAGTGGCCCCTGCGGCAGTCGCTCTTGCGGGCAGACAAGGGCTACCGCAATTACGACCAGATCACGGCCCGCCTCAAGGAACTGGTGGCCAAACACCCTGAGTTCGCGACCTTGGTGGATATTGGCGACTCGTGGGAGAAGACGCAGGGAATTGCACCGCGTGAGATCTGGGCCTTGCACCTCAACACGGGCGGGCGGGCGGACAAGCCCAACGTGACGATCGCCGGCTGCCACCACGCCCGCGAACTGGTCACCCCAGAACTCACGCTGATGATGGCGGAGGAGCTGGTCGAGAAGTACGGCAGCGACCCGGAGGTCACCGAGGCGGTCAACACCCGCGACATCTGGATCATCCCGCTGGTCAACCCGGACGCCCACATGCGTGCGGTCACGGGCGTGGACTGGCGCAAGAACGCCAACAACGTGAGTGGTGGTCGCCGCCGGGTGGGGGTGGACCTCAATCGCAACTATGACATCGCCTGGGGCACGGTCGGCGACAGCGGCAATCCGGAGAGTGATACGTTCCGAGGCAGCAAAGCCTTCTCGGAGCCGGAAACCCAGGCCGTGCGAGATCAGCTGTTGCGTCACAAGCCGGTGGTCTATATGACCTTCCACAGCTACTCGAATGCCGTCATGTGGCCCTGGGACCACAAGGATGAACCACCGCCGGACCCGCGCCTGGCCGCGCTGGGCAAGCAACTCGGTAAACTGTCGGGTTACCAGGCCTATCAGGGCTGCGACATGTACCTGAACAGCGGTGACGATGTCGACTGGGCCTTTGCGACGGTGGGGGCGCTCTCTTACACGATCGAGGTGGGTGGCTGGAGCGACGGGTTCATGCCGGCCTACAGCAAGATTCCCAAGTTCTGGAAGGAAAACCGACCCATGATGATGCACGCCTTGAAGGCGGCGGCCAACCCGGGGCGTCCCTAGTCGGAATCTGACGACCTGGATGACGCCCCAGGGGCCTCCTCGGTGTGCCGGGCCTCGGCATTCCGCTTCACCCCTCCTCCAGCACCCGCTGGGCTTGGGCCGCGTCGAAGCGGCCTTCCCAACGGGCCACCACGATCGTGGCGAGGGCGTTGCCGACCATGTTGGTCAGCGCCCGCGCCTCACTCATGAAGCGGTCCACGCCGAGCAGCAGCGCCAAGCCGGCCACTGGCAAGGCCGGCACGGTGGCCAGCGTGGCAGCCAAGGTGACGAACCCGCCGCCGCTCACCGCGGCGGCCCCCTTGCTGGTGACCATCAAAACGGCAAAGAGCGTGAGCTCCTGTTGCCAGCTCAGATCCACCTGCAAGGCCTGGGCCATGAACAGGGTCGCCAGCGTGAGGTAGATGGCGGTGCCGTCGAGATTGAACGAATAGCCGGTGGGCAGCACCAGGCCGACCACCGGGCGCGCGCAGCCGAGGCGCTCCAGCTTGGCCATCAGACGCGGCAGGACCGACTCGCTGCTGCTCGTGCCCAGCACCACCAGCAGCTCTTCGCGCAGATACACCAGCAGGCGCCAGAGCGAGACGCGATTCCACCAGGCGATCGCCCCCAGCACGCCGAACACGAAGGCGAGGCAACTGAGGTAGACGCAGGCCATCAGCTTGCCCAGGCTCCACAGGGCGGCCGGGCCGAACTTGCCCAGCGTGAAGGCCATGGCGCCGAAGGCGCCCAGGGGGGCCAGCTTCATGATCCAGCCGACCACGTGAAACACGGCCTGAGTCCCCTCTTCCAACATCTGGCGCAAGCTGGCCGCTCGCGGCCCCAGAGCCGCCAGCGCCGAGCCAAGCAGCAGGGCCAGCAGCAGGACGTGCAGCACTTCACCGCGTACGAAGGCTTCCCCGACGCTGCTCGGAATCAGGTTCAGCAGGAAGGCCGCGACCCCACCTGAGGGGGCCTGGCCGGCGTAAGTGGTCACGCCGGCGGCATCCAGGCCCGCTGGATCGATCGCCATGCCTCGCCCGGGTCCGGCGAGCTTGCCGACGGCATAGCCCAGTCCCAGCGCCAGGGTGGTCACCAGTTCGAAGTAAATCAGGGCCTTGAGGCCCACCCGGCCGACGCCCCGCAGGTCCGCCATCCCGGCGATGCCGGTGCTGACGGTCAGAAAGACCAGTGGCACCACCAGCAGCTTGATGAGCTTGATGAAGGCGTCCCCGAGAGGTTTGAGCGCCACCCCCCACTCGGGCTGGAGCCAGCCCAGCGTGGCCCCACCCACGACCGCCAACAAGACCTGGATATACAGTTGCCTGTACCAGCGGCTGCCGGTGCGGGGCTCGTCACGAGTGGCGTCTGGCGCGCGCCCCTGGTCTGCCAGCACGGGGGCGGCTCAGGTGGTTTCCTGGGCCAGCAGCCAGGCCCGCACCTCAGGGGGCATGGGCATGCAGCTCAGGCGCGACATGCGCACCAGCTCGAATTCGTTCCAGCCGGCCGCCTTGAATTCCGCCAAGGTCACGGGGCGCTTCAGCTTACGCACGAACCGCAGGTCCACGCAGACGAACTTGCCCGTTTCATCACTGGGGTCGGGTCGGGCCGCGCCGATACATTCGGCCACGCCGACGACGCGCTTTTCATCGACCGAGTGGTAGATGAAGGCTTCGTCTCCCACTTGCATGGCCTCCAGGTGGCGCTTGGCCAGGTGGTTTCGCACCCCGTCCCAGGCTGTTTTTCCGTCGCGAGCCAGGTCGTCGATGCTGTAGGTGCCGGGTTCGGTCTTGAGCAGAAAGCTGGCCATACGGGATCTCCTGTGGGGCAAGGTGAGACTTGCCTGGTGTCATTCTACGGCAAGCAGGCCCGGCTTGGGCAGCGACGGCCCTGCGGCGCTGACGGGAGGTCTTACTGGCCGCCAGGGCTGCGTCCCCCTGTCCCGCCAGAGGGAAACGGAGGCGACTTTCGGTTCCAGGAAGACCGAGTGGCCTGGGCTTGCGGCAGGCATCAACGTGTCAAGTCTGGCTTTCAGGGTACACAAACGGAAGGTGTGTTTGACTGATACGCTGTGCGTGTCTGTCCAGGAGGGATTCCCGTGTCGAAAGTCGATAAAAAGCCCGCGCCCATACCCCCGCCGCCCAAACCCAAAAATCAAGGTGGTGGCGGCAAGAAGAACGACCCACCCAAGGGGAACGACAAGCCCGCTCAGGCCAAGGGGAACGACAAGCCCGCTCAGGCCAAGGGAAACGACAAGCCCGCTCAGGTCAAGGGAAACGACAAGCCGGCCCAAGTCAAGGCCGCTGACTCGGGCAATCAGGTCAAGGGGACTGACAAGCAGGGCGCAGGCAAACCGGGCCAAGGAAAGGGCGCGGACAAAGCTGCGGCGGCCTCTTTTACCGGGGCACAGGCCCTTGCGAAGGCGGCCAAAGCGGACCTCGGAGCGCTCCCTTTCGCGACCGAGAAAGGCCGTTCGGCCGACACCCAGGCCCTGCTCGATCAGACCGCCAAGGCCCTATCTCCCAAGGGGCAAAAGAGCCTTGAAAAGCTGGCCGAAGCCGGGATTCTCGACAAGCCCGCAAAGCATGGCGAACCGCCCCTCGGGCAGCAAGTGAAGCGCTTTCTGGACAAGGGCGGCAGCCCTCAACTGGCGGAGGACACGCTGGAGGCGATCGGCAACGCGGCGGGCCTGCGTCAGGCGCGCAAGAACACTTGCGCGGCCGCCACGGCGGAGGCCAACTGGGCCCAGAACCAGCCTTCCGAGTATTTCCGAGCGGCCACGGACCTGGCGACCAAGGGCGAAACCACGCTCAAGCGTGGCAAGAACGACGATCGCAAGGTCAAGCTGCAGGTGGATGAAGCAAAGCACAATATCGGGGGCAAGAAAGAGGGCGCCAACGATAACCAGAAGTGGATCAAGCAGAATAAGTCGGGGGAAGCCGCGGTCCATGCCACCGTGCAGACGGCCCTCATGAATCATGGTAGCGAAGGCTATTACGACATCAAGGCAGACAAGCACTCCGGGAAAAAAGCCTGGGGGGAGTTCAATCTCGCCGGCGGCGCGAACACGACAGGCCTCTCCTACGATGGTGCGGCGAAGCTGAACAAAGACGTCACGGGGGTGGAGCTCGGCGTCAAGGTTGACCAGCGCGTCACTTACAGTGCGCCGAAATTCGGGGGCAACGGAAGTTCCAGCACCACGGTTCGCGATGTGGACGGCGAGATGAAAAACATGCGCGCCACGACGCAGGAAGGCAAACGCTTCAACACCGTGATCCACGTTCCGGAGGCCAAGCCAACCGACCCCGAGGAGGCCGCCGTGTGGCAACTGATGGGCGGGGGGCAGAACTCGCCCAAAGGCGCTCATGCGGTCACCGTGACAGCCGTGGACCAGGGCAAAGTGACCTTCCAGGATCCCAAAGGGGGCGCTGTGACCCTGCCCGAGGGCAAGTTCCGCAAGTTGATGGAAGCCGTCGATATGAACGCGCTCGGGGACGGTGGCATCGGCGGCTGGACCGGGATGGCCTCCTACGCCAGCAGCTGGGGGGGGCGCCGGTAAACGGGACCCGGCCGGCATCCTCGCGCTCATTATCTCCCAAACGCCTGGTTGTTTCCCAAGCCTGCTGTCCGTCGGAACCACGCCGACGGGCAGCACATCTTTTGGGCCCTGCGCGCGCTATGATCCGGGCGCGCTTTCCGCTTGCCTCCAGGCGAATGGAAAGGGCACAAGCCAACGTGTCGCTCCAAGCCGGGAGGTTCGTGCATGTCGCTGGAACCGCGTCAACAAGCCCTCAAGCTGGTGGAATACCTGCTGGCCCTGAAAAATCTGGAGGCCCCGGTCGCGGTGGACCTTCGCGAGAGCCGGGAGCCGCTCTGGTGGTGGCGCGACCTGCCGGTTGGTGAGGGCTGCGTGCTGCATCCCCCGGAGCAAGCGGCCTGGCTGGAGGTGCACAAGCAGGTGGTACCGGCGGCTCCCCCGCCGCCCGCCGAACTGGCCGACTGGTTGATGCAGCCCTGGGATGATCCCCGGCGGGAGCCGCTGCCGCACCCGCTGCGCAACCTGCTGACGCCGGCCGAGGAGGCGCACTGGATCCAGCACAGCACGGCGGCGGTCGAGCGGGCCGCGGTCGCGGTTCAGGCGATCGCCGCCGCGGCGCCGGCCTCTGACGTGGGCCCGATGACGGACGAAGAGGCCCCCGCCGCATCGGAGACGGGCTTGCCGGGGGACGGCCACGCGGCGCTGCCCGCCGGCCCTCGCCCCGACAGCGAGGCGAGCGGGCCCTCTGAGCGTGATGGTTGGCCCGCCGGAGCGCCGGGCGAGGGGCCTGCACTGAGCGGCGCGGCGGCGCCGGCGCGGAGCGCGTTGCCCACCGCGTCCGAGCCGGACGCCGATGACGATTCGCTGGCGCCTCCGCCCTACGACGCCGAGTGGGTGGCTGCCAGCGCCGTGGAGTTGCCCTGGGAGGTGGACGACCTGGCCGCCCTGGCGGCGCGTCGGCGCGTTTCCTTCGAGGCAGACCCGGCGAGGGTGGCTGCCTTGAATGCCTGGCTCGAGACCGCCTGGCGCCCCTGGGCCCAGGCCGCCGGGCAGCGCGGGGCGGTGCAAGCACTCTACGGGCAGCTGTTTGCCCTCTACCAGCGCTTGCAGCGCGAGCGCGAGACGATCGAGCTGGTGATGGGGCACGGGCTGCTGACCTGGCGCGTCGCGGGGCAGAAGATCCGCCGTCCCGTGCTGACCACCCGGGTCGATCTGCAGTTCGATGCGCAGCGCGGCGTGTTCACCCTGGCGCCCGCGCTGGCCGGCACCGTGCTGGAACTCGATATGCTGACGGCGGTCCCGGTGCCCAATCCGGCCCACCTGGTGCGTCTGGAGCAGGCCTTCGAGGAAAGCCCGCTCGACCCCTGGGACTCTGCCCTGACGGCGCCCTTTTATCGCGAACTGGCCCAGACCCTGGACCCTGATGGGGCCTATCGGGCGGATACCACGGTCGGCGGCGCCGATTGCCCGCTGGCGGCCCATCCGGTCATCTGGGATCTGCCGGTGCTGTTCGTCCGCCGTGGCGGCGGTCGCCAGTGGCAGGCTGAGTTGAAGGGCCTGACGGAGGCCCTGCGCAATGGGGCCGAGGTGCCGGCCCCCGTCCTGGCCATCACGGCGGCGGCCCCGCCCACCCCCGACGCGGCCGCGGCCGAGGCCTGGCGCCCGGTGGGGGAGGATCTGCTCTTCCCGCTGGCCTGGAACGAGGAACAGCGCGAGATCGTGCGGCGCCTGTCCCAGCATTGTGGCGTGGTCGTTCAGGGGCCTCCAGGGACGGGCAAGAGTCACACCATCGTCAACCTGATTGCCCACCTGCTGGCGCACGGCAAACGCGTGCTGGTGACCAGTGAAACCGAGCGGGCCTTGCGGGTGATCGGTGACATGGTGCGCGAGAAGGTGCCGGCGATCGCCCCGCTGTGCGTCAGCTTGCTGGAAGGCGACTCGCGTTCCGTCAAGGAACTGGAAGAGGCCATCACCGGCATCGCCGACCGGCTCGACGCGGACAGCATCGAGACGCTCGAAGCCCGCATCGCGGCGCTGCGGGAGGAGCAGGCCCAGTTGCAGACGGAACAGGCCGAACTGCGCCGCGAACTGGCGGAGTCGGCCGAGGCCGAGCACGCTGAACTGAGCTGGCACGGACAGACCCGCACGCCGATGGAACTGGCCCGCTGGCTGCAGGCCAACGCCTCGGAGCTCGGTTGGTTGCCCGACCAGCCGGACCCGGGCTCCCCGCCGCCGCTGGACGAGGTCGAGCTGGCGCGCTGGCTGGCCTTGCTGGGCGAGATCGATCCGCAGGATCGCCGCGCCGCCGCCCTGCATCGCCCCGCGCTGGAGAGCCTGCCGACCACGCCGGCACTGGCGGAACTACTGGACCACCTGACCACCTTCGAACGCGGCGCCGAGGCGCGCACCCAACGCCTGACCGGCTGGCAGTTGCCGGCGGTCGGCCTCTCGGACGTGCAGCAGGCCCTGCAGGGGGTGGCGGGCGCGCTCGAACGGGCCGAACCGCTTCAGGCTCCCTGGTTGCGCGCCGTGATGGCCGACGTGAGCAAGCCCGATGGCGGTGGGGAGGCCTGGCACGGCTTGCTCGAGGCGGCGCGCGAGCGTCGCGCGGCCCTGCGCCAGAGCGAGACGCAGCTGCGCGACTGGGCCTTCAGCGGCGATCTCGACGCCGATACGGCCCCCGTGCAAGCGGCCTTGCAACTCGTGCGGGACGAGCTCAGCCGGGGCGAAGGGCTCGGCTTCATGTTCCGTCACTTCACGGGCAAGAGCGCCCTGGCCGCGATCGCCCCGCTGCGGGTCAACGGCGCCCCGCCCCGCACCCGCGAGGAGGTCGAGGCGCTGCTGGCCTGGCTGGCTCATCGCGAGGCCTGTCGCAAGCTGGCGATCAAGTGGAACAACCACATGCGCGACATCGAGGGTCCGTGGCTCGAACCCGAGGCACCGCGCTTCCTGGCCACCCTTTCGGAGCACCTGGAGCACCTGGCGATCGCCGTGGCCTGGGAGAGTGAGGTGGTCCGGCCGATCCAGTCCGCCCTGTGTGAGATCGCGCCGCCTGGCCTGGCCCAGTGGCACGAGCCGGCCTGGTTACAGGTCTTGCACGACGGCCTGCTGGCCCTGCGAGACACCCTGCAAGCCCAATCCGCGCGCGCGAGCCTGGATGGCTGGCGCGCCTTGCTTGAAGCCGGCGCACGCCAGCCCGAGCCTCATCCGGCCTGGGAGGCACTTGCTGCGGCCCTGGCGGCGCGCGACCTGAACCGTTGGGGAAGGGAGCGGGATGCCCTGGTCCGACTGGCTGCTCAGGCCCCCAAATTGAGTGAACTGACCGCGCTGGGCGCCCGGCTGGAAGCGGCGGCGCCGAACTGGATGCACCAGTTCGAGGCCCGCGCGGCCCGGGGGGAGGCCCTCTCCTTGCCAGGCGATTGGCGGGCGGCCTGGGAATGGGCCCAGGCCAATGTGCTGCTGGAGACGCATCTGGCCCGCCGGCCCCCGGAGGTCATTCATCTCCGTCTGGCCGAAGTGCAGCGGATCACCGCTCGGCTAACCGGGGACCTGGTGGCCGCCACCACCTGGCTGGCCCAGCTTCGCCGCACCACCCCCGCCCAGCGGCGGGGCCTGCTGGCCTGGTTGCAGACCATTCGCAAGATCGGCAAGGGCACCGGCAAGTACGCTGACCGGCATCGCGAACACGCGCGCCGCGAGATGGACACCTGCCGGGGGGCCGTGCCGGTCTGGATCATGCCGCTCAATCGCGTGGTCGAGAACCTCAAGCCGAATGGTGAGCGCTTTGACGTGGTGATTGTCGACGAGAGCAGTCAGTGTGACCTGAACGCGATCAGTGCCCTGTTCCGGGCCGAGCGCGCCGTCATCGTGGGCGATGACAAGCAGATCAGCCCGGAGGGCGTCGGACGAGACCAGAGCGAGGTCAACCTGCTGATCGAGCGTCATCTGCAAGGGATTCCGCAACGCCACCTGTTCACCTTGCAGAACAGCCTGTACGACACGGCCGTGCGGGTCTTTGCGAGCACCCTGATGCTGCGCGAGCACTTTCGCTGCGTGCCCGAGATCATCCGCTTCAGCAACGAGCGGTTTTACGGGGGGGTGGTGGAACCCCTGCGGATGCCGCTGGGCTCGCAGCGCTTCGACCCTCCGCTGCGGGCGGTGTACGTCCCCGATGGCATTCGGGAGGGCGGAACGGCCCGTTCGCTCAACCTGCCGGAGGCCGAGGCGCTGGTCGAGACGGTGGTCCGGCTTTGCCAGGACCCGGCCTACGAGGATCGCACCATGGGCGTGATCGCCTTGCAGGGCAAGGAACAGGCGCAGCTGATCGAGCAACGCTTGCGCCAGCGCTTGGGTGAGCGGGAAATGGTGGAGCGACGCATCGTCTGTGGGGACGCCTATTCGTTCCAGGGGGACGAGCGCGACGTGATGTTCCTGTCGCTCGTGGCCGCGCCAAATGTCCGCAACATGCCTTTGACCAAGCGTACCGACGAGAATCGCTTCAATGTGGCGGCCAGCCGGGCGCGGGACCAGGTCTGGCTCTTCCACTCGGTGGGGCTGGAGCATCTGCACCCCGCCTGCATGCGGCACCAGTTGCTCCAGCATTTCCTCACACCGGAGGAGAAAGCCGGCGCAGAGCAGCTCGGAGAAGCCCGCTGCGAGTCCGAGCTGGAGCGGGACGTTTTCCGGCGCCTGAGCGAACGCGGCTACCGGGTACAGGCCCAGCAAGCCGTGGGCAGCGGGAACCAGCGTATCGACCTGGTGGTCGAGGGCGCGCGGGCCCGGCTGGCGCTTTCGTGCGAAGGCGATCGCTGGCACGGCCTGGCGCGCTGGGAGGCGGCGCAGCGCCGCCAGGCGGTGCTGGAACGAGTGGGCTGGCGCTTCTGCCAGGTGCGCGGAAGCGCCTTCTACCGGGACCCCGCCCGTGCGCTGGCGCCGATCTGGGAAGCCCTGGCCGACCTGGGCATCCAGCCGGAGGCTGGGGCTGAAGCCGGGCCGGTGGAAGTCTTGCTGCGTTTCGACGGATAGCCAAGCGGTGAGGTCGCCCGAGCCAAATGGCCGGGCGACCTCACGATTTGCGCTGCTCGGCTCGCCGCGGATGGTTGGCGGCGCCGCTCACTTTCGTAGAATCAGACCCGCGCGAGGGTGGTCTGCGCCTCGCCGAGGTGGCGTTCGATCAGCGCACGGGCCGTTTCTGGATGGGCCTGACATTCCAGCAGGGCCTTCAGCATGAGCGGGGCCACGATCGTGGCATCCGACTCGATCACGAACATCGGGGTGTCTTCCGTCAGCTTGTCCCAGGTGATCTTCTCATTGGGAGTGGCCCCCGAATACGAACCGTACGAGGTGGTCGAGTCGCTGATCTGGCAGAAATAGGCCCAGGGTTTGACCGGGCGGTCGAGATCGTACTTGGTCGAGGGCACCACGCAGATCGGGAAGTCGCCGGCAATGCCGCCGCCGATCTGGAAGAAGCCGCAACCGGCGCCCTCCGACAACCGCTCGTAGCGGTCGTAGAAGTCGGCCATGTACTCGATGCCCGACTTGGCCAGGCTGGCGGAACATTCACCCGTCTTCACATACGAGGCGAAGATGTTGCCGAAGGTCGAGTCCTCGTAACCGGGCACCACCAGGGGCAATTTCGCCTGGGCCGCGGCCAGCAACCAGCAGGCTTCCGGACTGCCCTCGTAGCTGGCCGGGTCGATCGCGGCGATCAGCTCGTAGAAATATTCGTGCCAGAAGCGCCGTTCCCCCTGTGACGAGGCCTGCTTCCACATCGGCACGATGATCGATTCGACCGCGCGGAAGGCTTCGTCCTCCGGGATACTGGTGTCGGTGACACGGCGCATGCGGTCTTCCAGGATGCGCGTGTCGTCCTGCTTCGTGAAATAGCGATAGTCGGGGAAGTCCTTGTAGCTGTCGTGCGCGACCAGACGAAAGAGCGACTCTTCCAGGTTCGCGCCGGTCACGGACAGCCCGTGGATCAGGCCGGCCCGAATGGCGGGCGCCAGCGTGATGCCGAGTTGGGCGGAGGACATCGCCCCGGCCACGGCCCAGAACATCTTGCCGCCGTTGGCGATGTGTTGCCAGTAGGCAATCAGGGCGTCACGCGTGGCGCGGGCGTTGAAGTTCTTGTAGTTGCCGAGAATGAACTCCAGAATCGGCAGTGGCGGATGGGACATCGCAAAGGCTCCTCGTGTCAGACAAGCGGGCAGGGCGCGCCGGGGGCGCATACGTCCTACGGTCACGAACGAGCGTCGTGCCGCCATCGGAGCGTGGCGTGGCTGTCATGTGCTTAGCACGCGATCGGGGTTGCCTGTCAAGCGCCCCCTCAGGCCGGCGCCCCCTGCTCCTGCACTTGCAAGCAAGCTCCCCAGAGTCTGGCCAGGCCTGCCAGGCGTGGAAGGGCTTGCGCCCCCTCCGTGTCAATGTGTTGCAGGTCCATGTAGAGGACGCCGACCACCTCGCCTCGCACCTCGACGGGCAGGGCGAAGACCGAACGCAAACCGAGGGCCATCACGCTGAGCTGGCCCTTCACGGCGTCTTCACCCTGGGCATCCAGCAGAAACACGGGTTCGTTCCGTTCGACCGCCCAGTTCGAGATGCTGCGGCTGAACGGTTCATCGGTGGGGGAGGGAATGTCGCCCTCTTCCCAGGCCGCCGCCGCGCAATCGAGTTCACCGGACGTGCCACGTCTCACCCAGAGGATGCGGTCGGCCCGGCTCCAGGCCAGTCCCGCTCGCGCGAGCAACTGCCAGCGATCGGCCAGGGAGGCGCTTGTCAGCACCTGAATCCCCAGCTCGACGAGGTCACTGGCCACCGCACGGGCGTGCTGTTCCGCTCCGAACTGTTGGGTATGCAAGAGCGACCAGGCCGCCTGCTGCATCAGCGGGGCGGCGCCCGCTTGCCGCTGGGTCCATTGTGCGAAGGCCGCTGGCGAGAGGAGCACGACCACCGCACCGAAGACGTGAAGTCCCTCGAAGAGTGGCAAACCCGCCAGACGGTGGTGGCTGTCTGCCCCCTCGAATTCCTCCACGCAGGGGGCGCCTCCCCAGATCACGTCATAGGCAAAGTTGGTGATGCCACTGTCGGGACGGATATCAGGCGATTTCCAGCGCGCCGTCTGGCGGACTTCGAAGTCTTCGAACAGCAGCAGATAGGCTTCTTCGGCGTCGAAAAATTCCCCTGCGACGGCGGCCACTTCCCGTTTGACGGTCTCGAAATCGCTCTGGGTGCTCACACGCAGCAGCAAGGCGGGCGAGACCTCTTCCGAGTTGTCCATCCGGGAGGTCGACACCGGCCCTCGGGCATTCCCCCAGGCTGCGGAGGCGGCGGCTCGCAGGTGTTCCGGTAGCTCGTCGCGCCAGGCCTCGAGCCAGCGGCGACCTTGTTGCGCGATCAGGCGGTCACCTGACTGAAGCCGGGCCAGAGCGGCCAGCTGGGGATGACCTGCCTCCTCGGCGGCGCTGGCGACGGTGTCGACGGGCCGGCCGGCTTGCCCGGACCAGCCGGCCAGCAACACCTCGACGGCGAGACCCTCCAGCGCCAGGCCAGCTTCGAGTGCGGCTTCTCGGGAGGCTTCCAGGCGCGCCGGCACGCTGGTCTGGTCGCCCATCTGACGGGCGGCGGCCGCCTGAGCGAGCGTGAGGGCCGCTCGCAGGTCGGCCCGGTCCGGAAAAAGGTTCGAGGCATCCTGTGAGAGGACACTCGCCGGGTCGCTCTGGGCCTGCAATTGCCAGTGCAAATACTGCAGCAGACGGTTGCCCTGGTTCTCGCCCACGATGCCACCCGCGGCAGCCAGGGCCGCCGCCGCGCCCGCCTGATCACCGATCGCCAGGCAGGCCGTTCCCCACAGCGCCTGGAGTTCGTGATCGAGCTGGGAATTGTTGATTTCGGCGGCGATTTCCTGCGCGCGCTGGAGTCGGTCAAGCCCTTCCGCGGGATTTTCACTGAACACCTGCAACAGGCCGCTCAGAGCCAGCGTGTAGGCCTCCGGGAACTTGCGCTTCTGGGCCTGGCTGAGCTGGAGGGCGCGTTCCGCATGCTGGCGGGCGGCCAACCAGTCGCCCTGATGGAGCAGCACCGTGCCCAGATTCAGTTCAGCAAAGATGGTCTCTGTCACTTCAGCCTGTCGCTCGCAAAGTGCCAGGTAATCGGTGAAGGTGTCGCGCGCCGCTGCGTAGTGCCCCATCATCATCCAGGTATTGCCGAGGTTGCCCAGGGCATCGGCTTCGTCGTACAGGTTGCCCAGGGCACGGGCCTGCTCAGCGGCAGCCAGCAGTTTGGCGGTGCCTTGACGCTGGAGCTCCGGGCTTTGCAGACTCTCGATCAAGCCCTGCAGGCTCAAAATCGGTGGCAACATGGCCTCGAGCGCGTGCGTGTTTGCGGTGGCCTCGGCCTGTCGCAAACACTGTAAGGCGGTCACAGATTGGCCCTGAAAATAGTGGACGCGTCCTTCCGTGAACTGTGCGCGCACGACGGCCGGCCACAGTCCCAGCGATTCGGCCAGCTGGGCACCCTCCTGCAAGCGCGGGCGGGCCTCCGCATAACGGCCCTTGGTCACCATCAGAAGCCCGTGCGTGACCAGGTGGTCGGCGTGGTGGTTGGGGGCCACCTCGCGCAGCGTCTCCAGGTCCGGGGTGTCGTAAAACGCCAGCGCCTCATCGATGCGGCCGAGGCGTCGCAAGCCTTGCGCGTGATAGCTTCTCACCATCACGAGGCGGGTCAGGTTCTTGTCACCGGCCTGGAGCCAGGCTTCGATCAACGGCAACACCAGGCGGTACTGTCCCGTCAGCAAACCACGCTGAATCGTCGGGTCGGCGATCGTCCAGGCTTGCTCCCACGCTTCGGCACCCAGCAGGTGCTCGGCGACCCGGCGCCAATCGCCCAGCGCACGGGAGGTCGCGATCGTCGCAGGGTCTCGCCCGGCCAGGCAGGCCTGAGCGAGACGCCCGTGGGCCGCTTTTCGTTCTGCATCAGGCATAAGGCCACGCAGCGAGGGCACCACCTCAGGCCTGGCAAAGGTCCAGTGGTTTCCGTCGAGGAACCAGAGGCCGCTCCGCTGCAGTTCTGAAGCCCCCGCCAGCGCTTCGTTCTGAGGCACGTCGGCCAGTTCGGCGATCGTGGCCAGCGTCCCCTCGACCCCGGCCAGGGCCGCCCACAGACAGAGTCGCCGGGCGGATTCGCTCAGGCAGCGAAGGCTCGCCGTCAGAGCTTCCGCACCGGAGGGAGGCGCGACCAGTTTTTCGGCCAAGGGCACCTCCAGCCCATCGCCGATGCGCGCCAGCGCCCCGTTGTCGATCCAGTGTCGCAGCGTGGCCAGCAAGGCGCCCGGGTTGCCCCGGCCGATCCGGAAGAGCAGGGCCTGCACGTCGGCGGGCAGGCAATCGCCGCACAGGGCACCTTCCACCAGAGACGCCGCTTCTTCAGCGGTCAAGGGCGTAAGCCCCAGCGTCTGCCAGTCTGCGGGCACCCCCTCCGCATCGCCACGACACTCCACCCACCGCCACTGACGGCCGGAACCACGCCGCTTGAGAAATTCCAGCAGGGCCAGCGAATCCGGGTCCAGCCGTTCGGGGGCATCCAGCACCCACAGCACGCAGCCAGCCAGCGATTCAGCCAGATTGGCCACGGCGTCGTGAAAGCGCACCTTTTCCGCGGTGCCGTCCAGTGGCGCGGCCGCGGGGATCTCACAGCCCGGGATCGCGCGGGCCACGTAGGCCTGATTGCGCGCTCGGGCCTCCTCGGAGGCCTGCACCATCAGGCTTGCCAGCAGGCTCTCTACCGCCTGATAAGGACTGGCCTCGGGGCCACTGCCTCGCACGCTGAAGACCGACCAGCCCTGGCGATGACCCTCCGCGGCGGCCTCCGTGCTCCAGCGCGTTTTGCCCGACCCACCGGCGCCGTGCAGGCAAACTCCGCGGGGGGCCTCCACAGCGTCTGCCCAGAAGGCCTTGAGGGCTGCTTGCACGTCGGCCTGGCCGGTCAGCGGCGGCTCGACCCAGGTGATGCGGTCGCCGTCCGGGCGCGGCAGATTCAGCGCCTTGAGCACCTCAACCGCGCTGGCATAGCGGGTCTCAGGTGTTTTGGCCAGCAAGCGCTGGACGACCTTGGCCATGGCGGGGCTGAGGCCGGGCACCCGTCCTGCCAGGTCGGGGGCGGGTTTTTCCACGTGGGCGCGTAGCAGTGCGTTGGCGTCGTCCCCGGTGAATGGAGGCTCGCCGGCCAAGGCGTAGTACAGCACGCAGCCCAAGGCGTACAGGTCGGCTCGTCCGTCGGTGGGGCGCCCCAGCGCGACTTCCGGCGCCATGTAGGCGGGGGTGCCCCGAATGCCTTTGACCGGCCCAGCCGGACGCATCAGGCCGAAATCCATGATCATCACCTCGCCATCCGGCAGGAGGCGCACATTCTCCGGTTTGAGGTCTGCGTGGACCAAGCCGCGACCGTGGAGATAAGCCAGGGCAGCGAGTAAGCGAGGCAGCCAGCGGCGCACCTGGGATTCGCCCTGATGGGGAGGCAGGTTGATCCCCTCGACCACGGGCATGACGCAGAATGGGGCACCGTTTTCCCCCTCACCCACGGCGCACGCATGAAGGAGTCCCTCGTGCTTTAGCCTCGTGAGGAACCCACTTTCTTGCCTGAAACACATGCGCTCTGCTGGCCCGTCAGCCAGGCAGCATTTTAGCGCCAAGATCTCACCAGTTTCCCGGTCGCGAACGCGCCAGACCTCTCCCATTGCGCCACGGCCGAGCAGGTTCAGCGTCTCGTAGCGTTCGAACGTGTTCTGGCTCAAGGTTGTCAATCCTCATCGGACACAGGTTGGCCCTTCCTTCTTTACCCCACGTCTCTGCCTCAACCACCGGTTACCAGCTCTCCTTGGGGCGCCATCGGGCTGCCTTCCCCTCCGGCCTGTTTGCGCCTGAACGACGGCCGATGCTCCCTTCCCGTTCGAGGCTGGGCGTTTGTCAGGTCGAGCGCCTTTCAGCGGAGAGTCACGGCAGGACCGGCAGTAGGCCTCCTTGGCTAGGGTAGGAGGGAACCAGTGGGCTTGAGGGGGCCATGGGGTTTCTGAGAGACGTCGAAAAAAGCCGCTCACCTTCGCCTCCAGAGGCCGGACGCGACGATGGGTTGCATTACGTGCTGTACGATGGCGACTGTGGGCTCTGTGATGCCCTGGTGGCCTTGATGATGCGCGCGCCTCGGCGAGACCGCTTCCGGTTCGTGCCATTACAAAACGTGCAGGCCAGCCCCATCGCTCAGGAGCTGGAGGCCCACATCAAGGGCCCTTGGGGGAGCAGCGTGTTGGTCCTCTGTGGTGGGCGATGGTATGAGCGGAGCGATGCCGTGTTGGCCATCGCCCGGACCTTGGGGGGGCCTCTCGCCTGGCTCGGCTGCCTGCGGTTCGTGCCGCGGGCCTGGCGTGATGTCTTCTATGACTGGATCGCGCGGCATCGTCTGCGCTGGTTTGGCCGCGCGCCAGCGGGCGCTGCCTGTCGGCTGGCCCCGCCGGAAGCCCGCGCGCTGATGCTGGATCAGCTGCCCGGCGAGGCCTGGCCAGAACCCCGCGAGAGACATTGAGGCTGTGGCCGCTGATGGGGGGATCTGATATGGGTCGTGTCCGCGTCTTTCTGGCCCTCTCGCTCGATGGCTTCATCGCGGGCCCCCAGGACGAGCTTGACTGGCTGGAACCGTCCGGAGAAGTGGAAGACACTTTCGGGCCGTTTCTGGCCGAGGTAGGTGCCCTGGTGATGGGCCGCCGGACCTATGACGTCGTGCGCTCCTTCGCGGGCCCATGGCCTTATGGCGAACGGCCCTTGATCGTGGCGACCCACCGCCCTCTGGAGCCGGCTCACGCTGGGGTGCGGGCGATGGCTGGGGACATCGTGGATTTGGTGGCGGCTGCGCGTACGCTGGCCGGTGAGCGGGACGTGTATCTGGATGGCGGGCAGCTGGTACGCCAGGCGCTGGCGGCGGGGCTTGTCGATGAGCTCACGCTGACCGTGATTCCGCTTCTTCTCAGGGAGGGCATCTCCCTGTTCGGCGGCTTGTCAGCGCGCCAGCCGCTCCTGTTGGAGGCCGTGAAGCCTCTGGGAGCCGGCTTCGTGCAACTGCGCTACGCATGCCCAGCGGTATCACCTGGCTGAACGGGAATTGTAGGCCAGGCTTCCCTGGTTTCAGGCTCGGCCGGGCAGACGTCGCAGTCGCGGCACCAGGCCGTGTAAGACGGCCAAGGCGATCAGGTAGACGCTCGCGCTGATCGCAAACATCGGCATGTAGGTGTTGTGGTGGGTCAGTACCCAGCCGGTCAACTCAAGCATCGCCATCCCGCTGATGTTACCGCAGAATGCGCCGATGCTCACGACGGTGCCCACCCCCTTGCCGGGGAAGGCGTCCACGGCGACGGTGAACAGGTTGGTCGAGAAACCCTGGTGGGCGAACAGGGCCCCGCCGATGAAGAGCACCGCGAGCCAGGGATCGCTGACCTGCAGGACCAGCGGCAGGGGCGTGATGATCAGGGCGTAGAGCAACATGCTGCCCTTGCGGGCGACGTTCAGGGAGACGCCTCGGGCCATCAAGAACGTGGGCAGCAGCCCGCCCGTCAGCGCGCCCACGGCCGCCAAACCGTAAATGGCGGCCAGCGGTGCCCCCGCCGTTTTGATGCTCAGGTGAAACTGGCGGTGCATGAAATCGGGCGCCCAGAACAGCAGGAACCACCAGACCATGTCGGTCAGGGCCTTGCCGATCAGCAAGGCCCAGGACGAGCGCTGAGCGAGCAGGGCCCGCACGCTGAGGGGCGCATCGGCTTCGCTGGCCGGCGTTTCGCTTGGCGTCGGGAGCGCTTCACGCTGGCGCGGGCGGGGCAGCGCGAACCACCCCAGCAGCCACACCAGGCCGAGGGCTCCCGTCACGATGAAGGCGGTGCGCCAGCCCCAGGCCAGCACCACGGCCGGCACCAGCAGGGGCGCGATGATGGCCCCGATGTTCGGCGAGGTGTTGATGATGCCCACCGCGAGGGAGCGCTGTGCGGCCGGGAACCATTCGGCGATCGCCTTCATCGAGGCCGGCGTCTGCACGGCCTCACCCGCCGCCAGCACGACGCGCGCCATCATGAAGTGCCACATGTGGACGGCCAGCCCGTGCGCGGCACAGGCCAGGCTCCACACCCCGACGCCCAGCGGATAACCGCGGTGCAGCCCGAAGCGATCGAGCAGCCAGCCGATGTACAGGAAGGTCAAGGCGGCCGAGAACTGAAACACCGAGGCCAGGTGTCCGAAGTCCTGATCGTTCCAGCCGAACTCCTGAGACAGGACCGGTTTGATCAGGGCCAGCACCTGGCGATCGATGTAGTTCAAGGTGCCCGCCAGGAAGACCAGCGCCAGCACGACCCAGCGCAATGTCAGGCCTCTGGGGGGGGCGGGGGGCGGGACGGGCGTTTCGGCGATCGCCACGCTAGATGCTCGCCAGGGCGGGGGCGGCCTCAGGCGCGAGCACCAGCGGGGCATGGTCCAGGCGCGGCAACACGTGCCGGGCGAACAAGTCGCATTCCGCCGCGTGCGGATAGCCGCTCAGGATGAAGGCCTCGATGCCGAGCGCCCGGTAGGCGTTCAGCTTGGCCAGCACCTGGTCGGGGTCGCCCACGATGGCCGCCCCGCAGCCGCTGCGGGCCCGTCCGATGCCGGTCCACAGGTTGGCCTCGGCATAGCCGTCAGCATCGGCTGTGTCGCGCAATTCGTTCTGCTTGGCGACCCCCAGCGAGGCCGTGTCGAGCGAGCGGTTGCGAATCGCTTCGCCGGTGGCGGCATCCAGCTTGGAGAGCAGGCGCGCGGCAGCCGCCCGGGCCTCGGCCTCGGTGTCGCGAACCACCACGTGGACGCGGTAGCCGAACTTGAGGCTACGCCCGTACTGCGCCGCCCGCTGCCGCATGTCGGCAATGATGCCCTCCACGGCTTCCATCCGGTCGGGCCACATCAGGTACACATCGGCCGCCTGGGCGGCGGCGTCGCGGGCATCCGGCGAGAGGCCACCGAAATACAGCGGGGGGCACTGGCCGCTGAGCGTACCAAGGCGGGGCGGGTCGAGCTTGAGCTGGTAGAACTCACCCTGGAAGTCCAGCGACTGGCCGTTCAGCAGCGTCTTGAGGATCTTCATCACCTCGACGGTGCGGCGGTAGCGGGGCGCGGATGCCAGCGTTTCACCGGGCAGGTCGCTGGAGATGATGTTGACCGTCAGGCGGCCTTGCAGCATCTGGTCCAGCGTGGCGATCTGACGCGCCAGCTGCGGGGGCCACTGCTCTCCGCACCGCACCGCGGTCAGCAAGCGAATCCGCCGGGTCAGCGGGGCCACGCCGCCCGCAAAGGCGATCGTGTCGACGCCCAGCTGGTAGCCGGAGGGCAGCAAGATGTTGTCGAAGCCGCCTTTTTCTGCGCCCAGCACGAGGCCCCGGCAATGCTCGAAGCTGCTCTTCAGGGCAGGGTCCGAAACCCCCAGAAATTCGTAGTCATCGTCGCAGAGGGCGGAAAACCAGCTGACTTCGCAGGGCGGAAGGGTCGGTTGGGTCACGGCAGGGGCACTCCTCGGGACGCCACCAGCACCTGGTACCAATCCGTGCGGGAGAGCGTCACTTGGTAAGCATCAGCGGCTTCGCGGATGCGCGCGGGCGATTGGCTGCCCACGATCGGGACGGGTCGGGCGGGGTGGGCCATGACCCAGGCATAGGCCACGGCCGAGACGCTGACGCCCGCGCGGTCGGCCAGCGTCTTGAGGGCGTCGTACACCCGCCGCGCGCGAGGTTCTTCCGGCACGTCGCCCAGACGACCGCCACCCAAGGGCGACCAGGCCATCACGCCGATCTCGCGCTCCACGCACTGGTCCAGCACGCCATCTTCCAGGGCCTGAATGGCCAGTGGCGAGAACTCGGGCTGGTGGCAGGCCAGCGGGAAGGACAAGTGGGCCTGCAGGGCGGCCACCTGGGCCGTCGTGTAATTCGAGACGCCTGCCTCGCGGATCTTGCCGGCCTCGCGCAGGCGGGTCAGCACGGCGGCCACCTCGCTGGGGTGAGTCAGCACGTCGGGGCGGTGAATCATGTACAGGTCGAGATGGTCCACGCCCAGCCGACGCAGTGAGGCCTCGCAGGCTTGCTCCAGGTACTTGGCGCTGGAGTCGTACGGCACCCCGATCTGGATTCCGCCCTTCGAGGCCAGCACCATGCGCTCGCGTAGCGTGCGGTCTGCCGCGAAGAGGCGGCCCAGCAGGGCTTCGGAAGCACCGAAGGCCTCGCCGTTGTCCGGTCCGTAAATGTCAGCCGTGTCGAAGAAGTTGATGCCGATTTCGAGCGCTGCCTCGATCTTGGCGCGCGAGGCCTGCAGGTCCTGACCACCGAAGCGCCACATGCCCCAGGCCAGGGGGGAGACGCGCAGGGAGGTGCGACCAAGCGGCAGGAGGGCGGGCGTGAGTTGCGTGGGGCTCATGGCTTCTCGACTGAAAGTGGCCCGGTCAGGGCCTGCAGGGAG
>JAYKJB010000094.1 GCA_035285325.1 Candidatus Sericytochromatia bacterium | reverse complement strand
TCGACTTCTCGCTGCCGGGCGGACGGGTCGTGCGAGTCTTGGACGGACTCGTGGCAAGCCGGGGCCGGCCCGAGGCGATCACGATCGACAACGGCCCCGAGTTCGCGGGCAAGGCCCTCGATGAGTGCGCCTACGAGCAAGGCGTAAGCCTCCAGTTCATCCGACCGGGCAAGCCGATCGAGGACGCCTACATCGAGAGCTTCAACGGCAAGTTCCGAGACGAGTGCCTAAACACCCACGTCTTCAAGAACCTACTTCACGCCAGAGCCTTAATTGACGCCTGGCGAGAGGATTACAACAAGGTCAGACCACATAATTCCCTGGGCCTCCTGAGCCCAGAGGAGTTCAAACGAGGAACCGCGTAACCCACCGGGAGATCCAATTTACGAGTGCACCGGAAGAGAGTGTCAGGTCAGTAGGAATCGTCGAACATTCGATGGCCCTCTTGTGTTTCGCTGTTGTCTTGCAACTGCAACGATCCACAAGGGGGCCTTTAATTAACATAATCTTGTTCAACAATCGGTCAAACTGATGGTTGGTGTCGAGTACCCGCTCAAAGAAACAGATCCAAGCAAAACGCGCGGGGTGGAAACCAAAGAAAAGCCCCCCTCTGCTTTAACCGGCAGAAGAGGGCTACGTGATTGCCCTGACTCGACAGGGAATCCCGCTTGGAACTACTTGATCGAGACCTTGGCGCCTTCGGCTTCGAGGGCAGCCTTGAGCTTCTCGGCGTCTTCCTTCTTGATCTTTTCCTTGACGGGCTTGGGCGCGTTGTCGACCAGGTCCTTGGCTTCCTTGAGGCCGAGACCGGTCGCGTCGCGGACGACCTTCAGCACGTTGATCTTCTTCTCGCCAGCGGACTCGAGGATCACGTCGAACTCGGTCTGCTCTTCGACAGCAGCAGCAGCGCCGCCAGCGGCAGGCGCCGCAGCCATCATCATGGCAGGGGCAGCAGCCGACACGCCGAACTTGTCTTCGAGCGCCTTCACGAGCTCGTTCAGCTCGAGAACGGTCATCGACTCGATGGCGCTGATCATGTCTTCTTGGGTCATGGTAGGCATCGGATTTTCTCCTTGATGGCTCGCGCTAAGCGCAGCCGGTTGGGTCTGAGAGGGGGTCGCCGGGTGGAGGAAAGCGAACGGGTCGCTCTCTCCAGCAGGAACAAACTAGGCGGACTCTTTGGCCTTGCGAATGGCTTCGAGGGCGTAGACCACCTTGCGCGACGGACCGGCGAGAACGCCGACCAGGTTGCGCGTGGGGCCTTGAAGCACGCCCAGAAGCTGTGCAATGAGCACCTCGCGGCTCGGCAGGCTGGCAAGTCCCTCGACCCCCTTGGGATCGACGGCCTTACCTTCCAGCACAGCACCGCGAATCTGAATCTTGACGGCCCGCTTTTCTTTGGCGAAGTCAGACAGAGCCTTGGCAGGCCCCACGACGTCATCAAATCCGAAAACGACGGCCGTCGGGCCGGACAGCAAGCTGTCCAGCGCCGACCAGTTGTCCTGCCCTTCGGTGGCGACCTTGAGCAACGTGTTCTTGGCGATCGTGACATCACCGCCGGCCTTCTGCACGCGGCGGCGCAGATCCGTCAGTTCCGCGACCGAAAGGCCGCGGTAATCCGTCACGACAGCCATCTGCGCACGACCGAACGCATCTTTGAGTTCTGCGACGGCCGCTTGCTTCTGATCTTTCGTCGGCAAGGGAATTCCTCCGTGGAAGGGATGACTGTGTTTCAACAAAAAAACAGAGGCAGGTGACGTTGCGTCTCCCACCCCTGTTGAACAGGAACAGTAGAAAGAACCGCAACCTCGGCAGGTGGTTGCCCATTACCGTCTTGCGACGACCTGCTGTCTTTGGCTGAAGATAAGATTAATGGTACCAGAAATTACTTGTTAACGCCAGCCAGCTCGCCCAACCGTTGCAGGTCGAGACGGACGCTCGGCCCCATGGTCGAGGTCAGGTAGACGCTGCGAATGTAGGTGCCCTTTGCGGCAGCCGGCTTGGACTTGTTGATGGCGTCGTACAGAGCGCCGAGGTTGGTGTAAAGGCGTTCCGCTTCGAAACTGGCCTTGCCAACCGGGACGTGCACGATGCCCTGCTTGTCCGCCCGAAACTCGACCTTACCGGCCTTGAACTCACGCACGGACTTGCCGATTTCGGTGGTCACGGTGCCGGCCTTGGGGGAGGGCATCAAACCACGAGGGCCCAGCACCTTACCGAGCTTACCGAGCGCGCCCATGATGTCGGGTGAAGCGACCAGCAGGTCGAAGTCCATCCAACCGCCTTCGATCTTGGCGATCATTTCCTCAGAACCCACGAAGTCGGCGCCAGCGGCTTCCGCTTCCTTGACCCGCTCGCCCTTGGTGATAACGGCGATACGAACCGTCTTTCCGGTGCCGGCAGGCAACACGACGGTGGAGCGAACTTGCTGGTCGGCGTGCCGGGTGTTGATGCCCAACCGGAAGTGAGCCTCGATGGTCTCGTCAAACTTGGCCGTCGCGGCCTTCTTGGACAGTTCGACGCCCTCCTGAGGGCCATAGGAGGCCTTGGCGTCTACCACATCCAGCAGCGCTTTTTGACGCTTACTCAATTTAGCCATGATGAATTACCTCTCGTGGTCAAAACGAGCGATGTTATCGCTCTCCCACAAACGAAGGGGGGGCTACGCTTCGATCTCGACACCCATCGAGCGAGCCGTACCGCGAATCATTTGTTCCGCGGACTCGAGCGATGTGCAGTTCAGATCAGGCATTTTGGCCTTGGCGATCTCCGTGACTTGCGTCGCGCTGAGACGGCCGACTTTGTCCTTGTTCGGCTTGCCAGAACCCTTGTCGATGCCGAGGGCTTTGGTAATCAGAACGGCAGCAGGCGGCGTCTTGAGCACGAACGTGAACGAGCGATCCTCGTAGACCGTGATCTCAACGGGAATGATCGTGCCGGCCTTTTCCGCTGTCGCGGCATTGTAGGCCTTGCAGAACTCCATGATGTTGACGCCATGCTGACCCAGCGCAGGCCCGACAGGGGGCGCGGGGTTGGCTTTGCCGGCCGGCAACTGGAGTTTGATGAAGCCGGTTGCTTTCTTAGCCATGGGGGTGGGTGCTCCTGGTACCTTTGCACGCGCCACTCACGACAGGAGGGTTTGTGCGGGATTGACGGGTGCGTCTTGTTCACACAGGGTGAAGCGACGCGTGATGCCGGGGCCCCCCGAGGGGCCTGGCACTCAAACTTTGGCGACCTGCGCGAATTCCAACTCAACGGGAGTGGCACGACCGAAGATGGAGACAGACACCTTCAACTTGCCGCGTTCCGGATTGATCTCGATAATCTCCCCGCTGAAGTCGGCGAAGGGGCCCGAGATGACCTTCACGTGCTCGCCGGCGTGCAGATCGATCTGAACCTTCTGCTTGCTGGCCGCGCGACGGAAGATCTTCCGGACTTCCCGTTCCTGAAGGGGAACTGGCTTCGCGCTACTGCCCACAAAACTCGTGACGCCCGGAGTACTCCGGACCACGTGCCAGGACTCCTCGTCCAGGTCCATCTCAACCAAGACATAGCCTGGAAAAACCTTGCGGGGTTTTTCAACCCGCTTGCCGTCCTTGATTTCGACCACCGTTTCCTCGGGAACTTCCACGTGAAACACGCGGTCCGTGAGGTTCATGGTCTCCACGCGGCGAAGCAAGTTCTCTTTAACCTTGTCTTCGTAACCCGAATAGGTGTTGATGACGTACCACTTCTTGGCCATGACGGTGTATGACTCCTCGTCAGCGCTATGCGTTCTGCCACGGCAGGGGTTTGCCGAACAAGAACCAGTTAAAAAACGTGGCAAAAACGGAATCGACCCCGGTGATCAGCAAGGCAAAAAAGATCACCACGCAGATCACGACGATGGTCTCTGTCACGACCTGCTTGCGCGTGGGCCAGGTAACCTTGCGCATCTCCTCTCGGACTTCCCCGAGAAAGGCCGCATAGCGCCCGAGGAAGGCCCCTGAGGGGACGCCCCCACCCAACTGGAGCGAGCGCTCTCGCGCCTGCTCTCCCGCGTCGGCGTCACCAGACGCGTCCCCAGTGGAGGATGCTGACGCGTCCACCGGAGAGAGTTGAAGTTTGGGGTCGTCCGTTTGAGCCACGATTTTATCTGTTCCGAGCGCCGAAACTACTTCGTTTCTTTGTGGGGATGATGGGCCCGACAAAAACGACAGTATTTGTTTTTCTCAAGGCGATCTGGAGTGGTCTTCTTGTTCTTGGTGGTGACGTAATTGCGCCGCTTGCATTCGCTGCAAGCCAGCGTGATGATGACCCGCATGGTCGTACCTCGTCCTTTCGGGTGGAAACCTGACGTCAGGGGAGCACCATTGAGTGCTCAATCAAAAAGGGGGTGCACCACCCCCTGTGAAACCCCAGGCTTGACGCGTCAGGCGCTGACAAGTGCTGTCCCAAAGTAACACACGGGCCAAACGAATGTCAACGAAAGTGATCGGAATCGTTAAGCTTTTGATAACCTCTGCCCGCTGGCCCCGTCACCCCAAAAAAAACCCTCTTGGCCTGGGCCAAGAGGGCAGATCAACCCCTATCGGGGGGTCAACGACGTGCTGCAGCCGTACCCAGCACTTCGAACGCCCGCAGGCGAACGAGGGCCCTTTGAAGCGACGCTTCGGCCAATGCGTCCTGCTGTTCAGACAGGTGCTGCTCGGCCCGTTCCTTGGCTTTGCGAGCCCGATGTTCATCCAGTTCCTCGGCTCGCTCGGCCACGTCGGCAAGAACGGTCGCCCCATCGGGCTGGACGTTCAGAAAGCCGCCCATGACCGTCAGAACTCCCTGGCGGCCATCTTCGAGCGTGTACTGAAGCAGACCAGGCGCGAGCGTCGTACAGAGCGGGATGTGGCCGGGCAGAATGCCGAGTTCCCCCTGCGCGCCGCGCAATGAGACGAAACTCACCTGTTCGGAAAAAACCCGTCGTTCAGGCGTTACAACCTGCAGTTCAAAGGTTCTGGTCATGGGACTCACCCCTGCGCCATCAGTTTCTGTGCCTTTTCGATGGCCTCTTCGATCGTGCCGACCATGTAGAACGCTTGTTCCGGCAGCTCATCGTGCTTACCTTCCACGACCTCACGGAAAGAGCGAATCGTGTCGGCGAGTTTGACGTACTTCCCGGGGTTCCCCGTGAAGACCTCAGCCACGTGGAACGGCTGGGAAAGGAACCGCTGGATCTTCCGCGCACGCGCCACGACCAGCTTGTCCTCTTCCGAGAGTTCGTCCATGCCCAAGATCGCGATGATGTCCTGAAGTTCCTTGTATTTCTGAAGGATCCGCTGCACCTCGCGCGCCGTGCCATAATGCTCCTCCCCAACGATATCCTTGGAGAGCATCCGAGAGGTAGAAGCCAATGGATCAACAGCGGGATAGATACCAATTTCGGTCAGTTTGCGATCCAGCACGGTGGTGGCGTCCAGGTGAGCAAAGGCCGTAGCCGGCGCCGGGTCCGTCAGGTCGTCAGCAGGCACGTAGATGGCCTGAACCGAGGTGATCGAACCATCCTTGGTGGAGGTGATGCGTTCCTGCAACTGTCCCATCTCGGTGGCCAGCGTTGGCTGGTAACCGACGGCAGAGGGCATACGCCCAAGCAGCGCGGACACTTCAGAACCCGCCTGCGTGAAGCGGAAAATGTTATCGATGAACAACAGCACGTCCATCTTCTGGGTGTCCCGGAAGTATTCGGCCATCGTCAGCGCACTCAACCCGACCCGCATGCGGGCTCCGGGCGGCTCATTCATCTGGCCGTAAACCAGCGCCACCTTGTCGATAACGTTCGACTCGATAAACTCGTGATAGAGGTCGTTGCCTTCGCGCGTGCGCTCTCCCACCCCGCCAAACACGGAGACACCGCCGTGCTGTTTGGCCAGGTTGTGGATCAGCTCCTGGATCAACACCGTCTTGCCGACACCGGCCCCACCAAACAAACCAATCTTGCCGCCCTTGGCGTAGGGGGCGAGGAGATCGACGACCTTGATGCCCGTCTCGAAAACTTGCGGCGTCACTTCCAGGCTGGTCAGCACCGGCGCGGCCCGGTGGATCGGCCAGCGTTCCTGAATGGTCGGTTCGGCCTGCTGATCGATGGCTTCGCCCAAGACGTTCCAGATGCGCCCCAAGGTCACCTTGCCCACAGGCACGGAGATGGGAGCGCCCGTGTCGACCGCCTTCATCCCCCGTTGAATGCCATCGGTGGAACTCATCGCCACCGCCTTGACGCGATTGTCACCCAGGTGTTGCTGGACCTCGGCGGTAATGGCCAGAGCCTTCCCCGTCTCGGTCACGGCCTCAACCCGCACCGCGTTGTAGATCGCAGGCAGGTGGCCAGAAGGGAAGTTGACGACGATGACCGGACCGATCACCTGGGTCACTTCGCCGATATGCGTATCCGTCGAAACTGCCGACATTGAATGTCTCCTTACACAATCGGGTTAGAGGGCAGCAGCGCCGCCGACAACCTCGAGGATTTCCTGGGTGATCGAAGCCTGTCGCGCCTTGTTGTAGACCAGCGTGAGTTCGGCCGCGAGTTCCTTTGCATTCTTGGATGCGGCGCTCATGGCCGTCATCTTGGCCGCCAGCTCGGAAGCCGCGGACTCGAGCAAGGCTTGGTAGACCAGCGTTTCGAGGTACTTCGGCACCATCGCGTCGAGCACCACATCCGGGCTTGGCTCATACAGATACTGCGCCTGCGGCGGACCGTCGGGCACATAAGCGTCCAGCGAATGGGGGTCTTGCTCCCGGCCCGGCACCGAGGCCGGCAAAAGCACCGTATCAGTGGGCACCAGACTGACCATTGAGCGAAAGTTGGTATGGATCAGCTCGACCAGGTCCGCCTGCCCCGAGGCATACAGGTCCGTCGCGAGCTTGACGATCCGAGCCGCTTCGTGCGGCGTCGGGATGGCCGGCAGGTTCTGGAGTCTGGCCACCACATCGAACTGCTCGTCTTTGAAGAACTGCACTCCCTTGGTGCCCACCACGATCAGTTTCGCCTCGTCGTGCTCATCCAGCCAGAAGCGGTAGCGGTTCATGGCCATCCGCAGGACGTTGGCGTTGTAGCCACCACACAGGCCCCGATCCGAGGTGATGACGATCAATGCCACCTTGCGGATCCGACGCTTCTCAAGCAAGGGCGAGCGATATTCACTCGGCGGCACCTGAGACGCCACTTGCCGAAAAACCTGGTCCATGGCGATGGCATAAGGCTGGGCCGCCTCCACGCGTTCCCGCGCGCGACGAACCTTGGCCGCTGCCACCATCTGCATGGCACGGGTGATCTTTTCGGTGTTCTTGACGCTCTTGATGCGCGCCCGAATTTCCCGGGCGTTTCCTCCCATCTCGAGCCTCCCTACGCGTTCTTCGACGAGTTGCCGCTGAACACCGTCTTTTTGAAGGTGTCAATGGCGTCGCGCATCTTCTGGGTCGTCTCGTCGTCGAGCACGCCGGTCTCGGTGATGGCGCGTTCGATTTCCGGGCGCTGACTGCTCAGGTACGCCAGCAGTTCGGCCTTGAAGCGACCGACCGCCGTGACCTCCACATCGTCAAGCAAGCCCGAGGTGCCCGAATAGATCAGGATCACCTGTTCACCGACGGAGAGTGGGGCGTACTGAGGTTGCTTCAGCAACTCGGTGAGGCGCTGACCACGGTAAAGCTGCGCCTGGGTGGCCTTATCAAGGTCCGAGGCAAACTGCGAGAACGCAGCCAACTCGCGGTATTGGGCCAATTCAAGGCGCAAACCGCCCATCTTCTTCATCGCTTTGGTCTGGGCCGCGCCGCCCACACGAGACACTGAGATACCAGCGTTCACGGCAGGGCGAACACCTGCGTTGAACAGGTCCGTCTCCAGGAAGATCTGACCGTCCGTGATCGAAATGACGTTGGTCGGGATATAGGCCGAGACGTCACCAGCCTGGGTCTCAATGATCGGCAACGCTGTCATGGAGCCGCCGCCCATCTTGTCAGACAACTTGGCAGCCCGCTCCAGCAAGCGACTGTGGAGATAGAACACGTCGCCAGGATAAGCTTCACGGCCCGGCGGACGGCGCAGCAACAGGGACATCTCCCGGTAAGCCCAGGCCTGACGCGTGAGGTCATCGTAGACGATCAAGACGTGCTTGCCGTTGTACATGAAGTACTCGCCCATCGCGGCTCCCGAGTAGGGTGCCAGGTAGGACATCGGCGCGGGCTCGTCGGCACCGGCGGAGACCACGATGGAATATTCCATCGCGCCATTGTCTTCGAGGGCCTTGATGACGCGGGCCACCGTGGAGGTTTTCTGGCCGATCGCGACATAGATGCAGATGACACCCTTACCCTTCTGGTTGATGATGGTGTCCACCGCGACGGCCGTCTTGCCCGTCTGGCGATCGCCAATGATCAGCTCACGCTGTCCCCGTCCGATGGGAATCAGGGCATCGATGATCGTGACGCCAGTGGCCATCGACTCGTGCACGGACTTTCGGTCCACGATACCGGGTGCCGGGCTCTCGACCGGGCGGGTGCCCGCGTTGGCGATGGGGCCCTTGCCATCGATGGCTTGCCCGAGCGGATTCACCACGCGTCCCAGCAAGGCGTCACCGACGGGAACCTCCAAAATGCGTCCGGTGGTCTTGACCACATCGCCTTCTCGGATGCGCTTGTAGTCGCCGAGCACGACGGCGCCAACGGTGTCTTCGTCCAGGTTCAGAGCCAACCCCATCACGCCGTTGCCGAAGTCCAGCATCTCACCGGACATGGCCTTCTTGAGCCCGTGAATGCGGGCAATGCCGTCGCCCACCTCGAGTACGGTGCCCGTATTGGTGACCAGCGCTTCGCCTTCGAAGTTCTCAATCTGCTGGCGCAGCACGGCGCTGATTTCTGCTGGACTGATGCCGATCATGGGGGTCCTCTTTCTGACTGCCGGACGCACGGGGGTCGTGGCGTGCCGAAACGATAGCGATTTCAGGGGTTGAGACTGGTAGGGGTACGTCGGATTGCCGGGACCGCAGGCCCCCGCACGAGATTGGGGTTCAATTCAAGGAGAGGCGAAGGGCCTCCAGGCGCCCCCTCAACGAATAGTCGATGACCTGGTCATCAATTTTGACGATACAGCCGCCGATCAAGGACGGGTCCACGAGGGTCTGCATCACCACCGACTGGCCTAGCTGACGCTCAAGTTGGGCCGAAAGGCTCAGCGTCTGCTGTTCATCGAGCGCAAAAGCACTGGTCACCTGCACGGCGGCCCGACGTTGCCGCGCATCCAAGCGACGGCGGAAAGCCCCGCGCAGTTCCGGCAGAAGGGCCCCACGCTTCTTCTCGAGCATCAGCAGAAGCGCGTTGCGGGTCAACGGGTGCGCGGCCGCCATCAGTTGCCGGGCGACCGCCTGCTTTTCCGCCACTTTGATGGTAGGCGCCTGAAAAGCTCTGGCGAGATCAGGGGAGGTACGAAGCGCCTCGGCCAGCGCCGTCAATTCCTCGTCGACCCGGGAGAGCAGTTCCTCTCCGTGAGCCTCCGCAGCTTGAAACAGGGCGTCCGCATAGCGGTCCGCAATCACTTGAGTGCTAATGACCCATCCCCCACTTTCTGAATCAAGTTGGCGACAAGCGCATTCTGGCGCTCCGCATTCATTGAGGCCCGAATCGCGGAGGCAGCATTTTCGAAGGCTTGCTCCGCCAACGCCTGCCTCAGGGCGTTCACGGCCGCCTGACGCTCCCGGCCAATCTCGTCGTGCGCCGCGCTGCGGAGCCTGGCCACTTCTTCCTCGGCCGCACGTGCCATCTTCGCCGCCTGATGGTCCGCCAATTGCCTCGCATCAGCCAGCATCGCGGCCAGTTCATCGTCCACGTTGGCGAGGCGGGCGCGCGTCTCGGCCAATGCGGTTTCCGCAGAGGCCAGCGCCTCATCGGCCAGCACAATCGCCTGTTTGGTGCTCTCCTGGCTATCCCGCACGGCCTTCGCAATGACCGGGCCGGCGAACTTGACGATCACCACGACAAACAGCAAAAAGTTGAAAATATTGGCGATCGCGTGCCAAACATTGAACTCCATCGCTCACACCCCTCCCACATTCGATGTGGGGGTAGCGGCCAGGGACCGGCCACCCGCATCGGACAAAATGCGGCGTTGAATCAGGTCGCTGAAGGCCCCCACCTCGGAGGAAAGCGACGCCACGGCGCGGTCCCGTTCTTGACGGATGACCTCGCGGGCCCGCCCCATCTCCTCGGCAATCTCGGCATTGGCCGCCTCAATCAATTGCTGACGGTTTTGCTCGGCCGACTTGAGAGCGGCCTGAATCGCAGCGTGCGACTCGGCTTGCGCTTGCTTGAAGCGCGCCTCGTAGTCGGTTTGGAGCAGGAGCGCCGTGTCCAAGGACATCTGCGCGGCCGCTCTCTGCGCGTCGAGATACGTCTTGCGGGCGTCAAGCGCACGCGAGACGGGTTTGAAGAAGACCATGTTCATCCCGACGGAGAACAACAGAAACATGACCATCATGATCGGAAGGGTCAGGTTGATTTCCAACATGAATGAGACTTCGCTTTCTCAGTGAATCCTGAGTGCGCGCTCCCGAATACACCGCGCCGGGAGCACGACCAAACCACCCCGCCGGCTGGAGATCAGCCGGCGGGCCATCGCAGTTCTACTGGGCCAACTTCGTCAGCAGGGCGACGATCGGGTTGCCGACCGTGTACAGCAGCAACATCGCCACGACGAAACCGAACAAGGCCAAGACTTCAATGATGGCGAAGAAGGTAAACGCGCGCCCGATCAGGCGACCTTCCAGCTCGGGTTGACGCGCAATGCCGTCAATGGTCTTGCCGAACAGGGTGCCTTCACCCACGCCAGGGCCGATGGCCGCGAGGCCCATCGAGAGGCCGGCACCGAGCATGGCCATTCCTGCCACGTTGCCAAGGGCCAAAAGAGCGTTGGCTTCTGCCATGGTTGGGATCTCCTTTCAAGTGAGTCCAAATTTGTCGCGTGTACTGGGGCGTCTAAAGACGATCAAGAGAAAACCGGGAGAACCGGCATCAGTGACCATGGGAATGGTCAGCGGCTGCCGTACCAATGTAGGAGGCCGAAAGCACCGCAAACACAAAGGCCTGCACGGCACCGACGAAAAGTTCAAGGGGAAGCATGACGGCAGGCACAACGAAGTAGGTCAGCATCAGCAACACCAAGCCGATCACGTGGCCCGCGGTGAGGTTGGCAAACAGTCGCAACGCCAGGGAAAGCGGGCGCGTGACGTCTTCCAGCATCCGGAGCGGAAACAGGGCCACCGGCTTGTCGAACCAGTGATGCCCCAGGAAGCCAGACAGCCCGTTGCTGGCGATGCCGAAGTACCAGTAGAGCGCCAGGGTAATCAAAGCCATCGCCAGCGTCATGTTCAGGTCTGCCGTCGGCGCCTCGTAGACCAGCGCGTGGGGCAGGCCCAAGGCGTGGCCGAGAGGGGCGCCCGCAAAGGTTTCCCAGGCTTTCCAGGGAAGCAGCGCCAGCCAGTTCGCCGTCAACACGAACACGAAGATCGAGCCAATGAACCACAGGTACGGACCCACGGCAGGACCAATGAAGTCGTTCACCATCTTTTGACAGAACGTTACGACTTCCTCCAGCAAGGTGCCGACGACACCCGCGCGCTCGCCGGGTATCGCACTGACCGTCCGCGCGAGCAGCCCGAACACCACCAGCAGGGTCAACATCACCAGCCCGCCGTACAACACGGTATCCGCATTGACGACCCCCCAGCCGGGGATCGTCTCCTGCCAGTGCACGCCAATCGTCAGCCCCCCGCCATGTTCGGCGGCGTGAGGCGCCGCGACGTGAGCCGAATCGGTGACGGCCGCAGCCGACGGAGCGTCCTGCAAGGCGACGCCGTGGTCATGACCGTCGTGAGCTTGTGCCAGTTGAAAGGGGTTCACGGTTGTCGCGTCCTCAAGTCAAGCTGCGCCGGTCTCACGCCGACGCTCGTTGGGGAACCAGGCCAGCTGGCGTGGTGGGCCAGGCCACAACCAAGATCCAATGCCGGCCGAGAAACAAGCTCACCAGGCAGGCGAGCCACGCCTCCCCGAACAGAAAGAGAGCCAGAATAGGCCCCAGCAGGCACACCATCTGCCGCAATGCCAGGGCCAGCACGGAGCGAATAGGGGTGGGGCGCCGCCCGAGCGCGAAGACCCCGCGCGTCTGCACTGCCAGCAGGGCAAAGTAAATCGCAGCGAACACGACGCCCAAGGCAGCGGACGCCCCCCACGGCCAGCCCACCCAACTGAATGCAATCGTAAGCCCCACTGCAAGTCCTGCCAGATGCCGATTGAGGCGTCCTAGCAAGCACGTCAGCTCGTCTTGGTGGGGGGGGTGAGGCGTCATGACGGAGGGGTCAGTGAACGAAAGAGGCTGTAGAGACCAGCTGCAAAGCCCGCCAGTGCGCCGAGCAGCAAGCCCCAAGGAGACGTCCCGAAGGTGAGATCACACCCGTAGCCCAAGCCGGTTCCCAAGAAGATGGACAGCAGCAGCCCGTAGGCGGCACCGAACCCACTCATGTGCTTGGGTGACACTCCATTATCGGCGAAAGCCAATCGCGTCGGGACTCTTAACCGTACCACGACCCTAGCCTAACCGCAAGAAAGAGCCAGATCGCGCGTTTCGGGGCGCCTCGGTGTCCGGGCTCGCCAGAGCCTGCCGGCGAGGACGGCGTTGTCCCGCTAGCGGCCTTCACGCCGACGGGTCAGCTTGGCCCATCTGTTCAAGTTCGTGTGACAGGGCCTTGGCCGTTTCTGCCGCCTGCACCTTGACCAGGCCCGTCTTGCTCAGATCGGAGAAGATCACCACCAGAATGTCCTGAGTGGGAAGCGAGTAGAGAAACAGGCTGGCCCGGTCACCCTGCTGGAACATCGCCTGAAACTCGCTCTCACCGATGAGCTTGGCGACGGCCCGCGTCGAGGCGAAGCTGCTGCTGACCAGAGAGGCGATCGCCGTGGTGTCGAGGCCCCGAATCTCACCTTCTGTCGCGAGCATCTGGCCGCTCTTTTCGACGAGGAAGGCGGCCGTGGCATCCACATCCCGCACGAGTTCACTCAGCAGTTGGTGAATCCGGGCGACGCCCTCTTCCGTGACCACCACGTTGGTCAGAATCTTGTTCAGCACGTTCGTGTCTCCGGGGGGCAGCCGCACAGCGGCCGCGCGACGGGCCGCGCACAGGCCTGTCTAAGCCTTATACCACCTTTCCAGACTCCCTTCAGCTGCATCCCTCACCAAGCCCCGGGGAAGCGCCAAGTGATCTCCGCGTGGCCTGTGCGATGGCGCAGTTCCAGGCGCAGCCAGGTCGTATCTCCACGCACGACGGGATCGCGTCGGGGGTCGAGCCAGGAAAACCAGAGTCGTACGGAACCTGTCCAGTGCCCGTCCACCGGGGCCTGCTCCAGCCGCAGGACCGACACGCGCATTGGCGCCAACTCGATGCCCTGGCTCGTATGTAAGCGAAACGTCCAGCCAGTCGGCTCCAGCACCCTCCGGCTGGAGACAAATTGTTCATCAAATCGCCAATTCAGATCAATCGCCCAGCGGTCCTGCTGCGGACCGTAGAGCGTCTGCCATCGCTGGACGAGCAGGTCTCTGGCCGCGGCAGGCGTCAGGTGATTGATTGCCACCTCGTGAGCCACCCCGGCCGCGCCGAGGCGGGCATCCCACAGGATCGCTTCCACCTGCCCCCCCAGGCCCACACGGACCTCCCTGCGCCAATCCGATAAGCGATCGAGGTAACTGTCCGGTTCGGGTAGGTCAGCCAGCGCCGGCCGCTCGAGCGAGCGCAGAGGGGTCACGACCGGCCCACGTTCGACCCAGAAGGCCGGGCAACCCCACAGGAATAGCGTCAACATGGCAAGCGCGAGGGCGGGGTGCTTCATCACGTCTGGCGGGTGGCCTCATAACTGACTTCTCGAGGATCCACGGCGAGAATCTCGGGTAAATCCCCGCAGAGCGGGCAATTCGGGTCGGCGTTCAGGGTCACCGACGCCTGGGTGGCGTGCCAGAGGTCAAGGGTCAGAACCCTGCCGGCCAACGTCGCGGCAAAGTGACCCAAACACAACTTGAGAGCCTCGAGGGCCTGCCACGCGCCGACTATCCCCACGGCCGGCCCCAACACCCCACTTTCCGCGCAGCCCGGCAGACGACCCCGTTCAGGTGGCTGGGGAAAAAAGCAGCGATAGCAAGGCCCCTCCGGCAAGAATGTCGTCACGATCCCTGAAAAGCGCGTGACCCCGGCGTGGACCCACGGAACGCGAGCCAAGCGACAGGCATCGTTCAGCAAGAATCGGGTCGCGAAGTTGTCACTGGCGTCGAGCACCACGTCGACGTCCGACAATGCCGCCACGGCATTTTCCGGGGTGAATCGCTGAGGCCGCGCGCGGAGGATCACGTCCGGCGCACGAAGCTGCACTTCTCGCGCCAGCACTTCCACCTTCAACTGGCCACAATCGGTCGGCGCAAACCAGGTTTGTCGGGGAAGATTCGAAGGCTCGACACAATCTGCGTCCATCAGATCGAGCTGTCCGATGCCTGCCGCTGCGAGGTAGCCCACCAGGGGTGCGGCCAGTCCTCCCGCCCCGACCACCAGTATCCTGGCGGCATGCAACCGGCGTTGCCCCTCCAGCCCGACCTCTGGCAGCAAGATCTGACGAGAAAATCGCTCCGCCCACCAGGCAGGCCCGCATTCCGGTTGCATGAGGCGCATGATAGCAGAGCGTTGACCCACACGCCCCCGCACGTGCTAGCATGCCCGCCTCGGAGCGGGGCCGGGTAGCCACCTCCGCGCAACCATCGAGAAAGGCGGCCTCACCATGCCGGACACGGACGAAACACGCGCCCTGATGGCCCGCACGGACGTCTTTCTGGACGTGCCGGAGGCCGTCTTGGAGGCGGTCCTCGGCATTGCCCGGACAGAATCCCTCCGCCGCGGAGAGGAGGTCTTTCGCGAGGGCAGCGCCGGTGAAGACATGTTTCTGGTCCTGACCGGCGCCATCGAACTGACGACCGAAGTCGGGCGCACCAGCACGCAAAGGCTCGCCTTGCTCGACCGCGGCCAGATCTTCGGGGAGCTGGCCTGTTTCGATGCCCTGCCTCGCTCGGCGACGGCGACGGCCTTCGTGGACGCGGACTTGCTGCGCATTCCAGGGTCGGAATTGCGAGGCCTGATTGCCCAGAATCCCGGCCTGGCAGCCTCACTGCTGCGCAACCTGGTGAAGAAACTGAGCCTGCGTCTGCGCGACGCAGACCAGGAAATTCGAAGTTTGAGCGCGGCCGCGGCGCGCCACTGAAACCTTGGAGCCGGTCGTCGCGCCTCCTGCCCTCCTGGCGCCTCGTGCGCCGACGGCAGTCAGGCAGCCAGATCGCAAACTCGAGCAGCCGGAGCTGGTCATCGAGGCGGATGTCCTGCGTGAGGAGGGCCTCAGTGGTGACCTCGTTGCCAGTGGCCACGTGCGGCTGAGCTGGCAAAGCGGCAAAGCACGGGCCGAGCACCTGACCTATCGGCGTCGCGGGGGCCAGGCAAACCTCCGGGGAGAGGTGCAACTCGCCACCCCGGACCTCGTCGCGAACGCCGAGGAAGCGCAGGTCGATCTCATCCAATCGCGCGTGACCATGCGCCGATACCGGGCGGTCTGGCAGGACCGGAGGCAGGCGCGTGGGGAACGCCTGCAAATCTCGCCTACGGAGGTCATCCTGAGTGACACTCACGCCGCCGCCTGCCCCCATACCGAACCTGACCTCCTGGTCTCTGGCCGCCAATTCCGCTTCAACCCGCAGGACGAAAGGCAGGGACTCGAGATTCAGGACCCTGGCCTGGAACTGTGGGGAAGACCTCTGTTGCGCCTGCCTGGCCTCAAGGTTCCCCTGACGCCCCGAGACCAGCGGAGACACGCATCCCTCGCCGGACCAACGCTGGGATTTGACCCCTATCTCGGGCTCATCACAAGTGGCCGCGTGGACTTCAGTCCCGATCCCCAGGCCCACATCAGCCTTCCCCTCAGCTACGCCACGGGACGCGGTCTCCAGGCGAGCGTGGAACATCACACGCAGCTCGCAAACCTGGGCGTGACCAATCTGCTTCGCTACGAAACCCCCTGGGCAACCGGGCAGGGGGGCCCACGGGCCGCCAATGCTTGGAACTGGGAACTGGGCGCGCAAGGTGACTGCAGCCTGACGGTCGACTACCGCGCCAACCTCAACGAGATCGCCGTTCACCGATTCCCGGAAGCCACCTGGCGAGCGGCCGCCTGGACCCTGCCAGGCCAGCTGAGCCTCCGCCCGACGGCGCAGACCGGCTTCCTGTGGGAGGAGTGGAGCCAGGCAGGGGCCTGGCGCACCAGACTCGAATGGGAGGGGAAAACGCCGGCGTGGGCGCCGCTAGGGGGCTGGCAAAGCGAGTGCAGGCTGGCCCCGTGGCTCAATCATTACGCGGCCAGCGAGGCCTCCGGGTGGTTTGCCGGTTGGCGCGCCTCCTGGCACCTGCAACAACGCGTTTCCGAGGGCCTGATGCTCTCGGAAACGCTGGAGTCTGTGCGCACGTTCGGCCAAACCCCCCTGTTGCACGACCGCCTGCTGGCGGCGGAGCGGCTGCGATTCGAGATGACCCACCAACCCGCTCCTCGCTGGCGCTACGGCATTCAGGGCGCCATCAGTCAGGTGCTTCAAGCCGGCCCTTGGCTCCCGGAAGACCTCGGGCTCCACGTAAGCCATCAGTGGAACTGTTTTGCCCTCAGCGTGGTGTGGCGCCCCCTGCTGCAAGGGGTCGAAACGCGCCTCGTCTCGCTCGACTTTTGAGCCTCAGCCACTCAACCCCGCGCTGCGACGTCTGCCCCGAACAGGGCGGTCGGTCGATGCGTCGTCACTCCCAGGTGATAGCGGCAGGCATTGACAATGCGCTCACAGGCGTGGCCATCGCCGTAAGGATTCACGGCGCGCGCCATGCGTTCGTAGGCCGAGGGGTCGTCCAGCAGCCGGCAGGCGGCCGTCACGATGCGTTCCTCATCGACCCCGACCAGTTCCACGGTGCCGGCATCGATCGCCTCTGGGCGTTCCGTGGTGGTTCGAAGAACCAAGACAGGTTTGCCCAGGGAAGGCGCTTCCTCCTGCACACCGCCACTGTCCGTCAGAATCAGATAGGAATCGCGCATCGCGGCGACAAAAGGCGCGTAATCAAGGGGTTCAATCATCTCGATGCGAGGATGCCCCCCAAGAATCGCCTGAGCCGTTTCGCGGACGACCGGGTTGCGATGAATCGGAAAGAGAACTCTCACATCCGCATACGCCTCCACCAGCCGTCGGATGGCACGACAGATCGCCGCCAGCGGCTCACCCCAATTTTCTCGCCGATGGGCCGTCACCAGAATCTGCCGACCCGTCGCCGTCTGCGCCTGTGGCAGTCGGCGCGCGGTCATCAGCAACGCGTCGATCACGGTGTTGCCCGTGCGGTAGATGGCGTCGGCCGCCACGTTCTCCGCCCGCAATTGCGCTTCGGAAGTAGCCGTCGGGGCGAAGTGAAGGCTCGCCAACTGGGTCGTCAGGCGCCGATTCATCTCCTCCGGGTACGGGTTGTAGCGGTCCGGGGTCCGGAGCCCGGCCTCCACGTGCCCGACCGGGATCTGACGATAGAAAGCGGCCAAGCTCGCGGCGAAGGTGGTGGTGGTATCGCCATGAACCAGAACCAGAGAGGGTTTTCGTTCATCCAGAACGGGCCCCAGGTGGGTCAACACGCGCGTCGTGATGTCCGTCAGGCTTTGTCCCGCCTTCATGAGGTCGAGGTCGTGGTCCGGCACCAACCCAAACAGGTCGAGCACCTGATCCAGCATCTCACGATGCTGAGCCGTCACGGTCAGGGCGACGTCCAGGTCCGGACACGCCTGCAAGGCGAGCACCAGCGGAGCCATTTTCACGGCCTCGGGTCGCGTCCCGAAGACCGTCATCACCAGAGGTTTCATGGCTCCTCCGCCGTGACTTTGATCGCGCGAATGAAGCGAGAAGAGAAGGCCCATATCAGGATCGCGATCGCCGTGAACAGCACCACTACCCCCTCATGAATTCCGAAAAGGGTCAGCGCCGTGCCGCCCAGCAACAGGCAAATGGCATAGATGATGACGACGGCCCGGCGCTGGGAAAATCCCAGCCCCAGCAGCCGATGATGCAGGTGTCCCCGGTCGGGCGAGAAGATCGGGCGACGCTGGATGGCACGTCGGACGATCGCGAAAGCCGTATCGAAGATGGGCACGCCCAAGATCAGGATCGGCACCAGCAAGGCCGCTGTCGCGGCGACCTTCAGCAACCCCACCACCGAGATGGCCGCCAATGAAAACCCCAGAAACAGGCTGCCACTGTCCCCCATGAAGATTTTGGCGGGGTTCCAGTTGTAGCGGAGGAAGCCGATCGTCGCCCCGACCAGCGCCAGGGCCAGCAAGGCCAGGGCCGGCTGCTTGGTCTGAAAGGCGATCAGCGCCGTGGTGCTCGCGGCAATCAGACTGACGCCGCCGGCCAGGCCATCGAGGCCGTCGATCAAATTGATGGTGTTCGTGATGCCGACCAGCCAGAAGACCGTGAGGCCCACGGAGACGCTCATCGGAAGAATGAACATTCCGCCGAACGGATTGCTGAGGACCTCGATCCGGACGCCCAACCAGACCGCCACGGAAGCGGCCACAATCTGGACCAACAGTTTCCAGCGCGCCGGGAGTGGCAGCAGGTCGTCCACAATCCCGAGTAAAAAAATCAGCGCCGCGCCAACGAACAACCCGAGGAACGGTCCCGTGCGGGGAAACAAGGGTCCTGGCACCAGCAACTCGATGGCCACCACCGCCACCACGAAGCCGAGGAAAATCGCCACGCCTCCCAACCGCGGAATCGGGACGGTGTGGACCTTGCGCGCGTCGGGTTCGTCGACCCGCCCCAGCGCGTATGCCGCTCGCGTGACCCAAGGAATCAGGAGGTCGGTCGCCAGCCACGCGACCAGCAGTGTCACGAGGAAAGGCAAGGCCTGTTCACGCAAGCGAGGAAACCCCGAAAAAACCGAGCAGGAAGCCCGAAAAGGTTAACACAAGGCAGCAGGAGGCTCAAGAGCCAGCAACAGCCCCCGAGCCCGTTCAGTGAACCGCGTCGGGGGGTAGGTGCACCAGCTCAACCCCCGCCTGATGCAGGAACTCGAGGCTGATCGGGTCGGGATAGCCTTCCGTCCAGACCACCTTGCGAATGCCGGAGGTGATGATGGCCTTGGCGCAGTTCAAACAAGGCTGGGCTGTGACATAGATGGTCGCGCCTTCGGTGCGGTGGCCGAAGCGAGCCGCCGTCAAAATCGCATTTTGCTCGGCATGCGTCGCGCGGTGGCACGAGGGGCGGCCGTCGACCTCACGCAACAGGTGCCCCGCTTCATCACAATGGGGAAGACCGGGAGGCGCCCCGTTGTAGCCTGTCGCAATCGGGTGATTGTCGCGCACGATCACCGCCCCGACCAGTTTGCGGTCGCAGGTGGCGCGCTCTGCACACACCGCCGCCATCCGGAGAAAATACTGGTCCCAGGTCGGGCGTCGGCGGGTCAACGGTGTGCCCCGGCCGGGGCAGCCGTTCCTTCCGGGTAGAGCGGAAACGCGTCGCAGACCTCCGCCACCACCGCTTTCGCATCCTGGCGCGCCGCGTCGGAGCCACGCGCCTTGAGCAAGCCGGCGATCGCCTGAGCGATGCGCTCGGCTTCAGCAGCCCGCACCCCTCGGGTGGTGATGGCCGGCGTCCCGATGCGAATGCCACTGGTGACGAAGGGACTCTCCGGGTCGTTCGGGATCGTGTTTTTGTTGACCGTGATGCCGACTTCGCCCAGCATTTGGCTGGCCTCCTTACCCGTCAGGCCCACCGCGCGCAGGTCCAGGCACAGCAGGTGATTGTCCGTTCCACCGGAAACCACGCGCAAACCTTCGGCGGAGAACGTATCGGCCATCGCACGCGCATTCACGACCACCTGCTCCATGTAGGTCTTGAACTCGGGTTGCAGGGCCTCGTGCAAGGCCACCGCCTTGGCGGCGATCACGTGCATCAGGGGCCCCCCTTGCAGCCCAGGAAAGACCGCCTTGTCGATGGCCTTGGCGTGTTCCTCACCACACAGCACGAGTCCCCCACGCGGTCCCCGCAGGGTTTTATGAGTCGTGGTGGTGGTGAAGTGCGCGTGCCCCACCGAGGTCGGGTGCAGGCCTGTCGCGACCAGCCCAGCGATGTGGGCGATGTCGGCCATCAACAACGCCCCGACCTCGTCGGCGACACGACGAAACGCGGCAAAGTCGATCACCCGAGAGTAGGCAGAGGCCCCCGCAATGATCAGCTTGGGGCGATGGGCCAGCGCCTGGGCCCGCAACTGGTCATAGTCGATCCGTTCGCTCTCCGGGTCGACCCCGTAGGGCACGACCTGAAAGTACAGGCCGGAAAAGTTGACCGGGCTGCCGTGCGTGAGGTGCCCGCCGTGCGCCAGGTTCATGCCAAGAATGGTGTCCCCTGGCTTCAAATTGGCCAGGAATACCGCCATGTTGGCCTGCGCCCCGGAATGAGGTTGCACGTTGGCGTGAGCGGCGCCGAACAGCGCGCAAGCCCGGGCGATCGCCAGGTTCTCGGCGACGTCGACGTGCTCGCAGCCCCCGTAATAGCGCTTGCCCGGAAGCCCCTCGGCATACTTGTTGGTCAACACACTCCCTTGCGCCTGCATGACCGCCCGGCTGGTGAAGTTTTCCGAGGCGATCAGTTCGAGATGGTGAGACTGGCGCTCGAACTCCGCCGCCAACGCAGTCGCCAGGTCCGGATCAACGGCTTTGATCTCATCGAGTTGCATGGAGGGCTCCCACCTTTCGCCTCAAACGGCCTCGTCAACGCCCCTCAGGAGCGCCCATTTTCCAGTTCGCCGATCTGGCGCACGCGCTCGGCATGACGCCCCATCTCGGAATGATTCGTCGCCAGGAACACACGCACGCACTCCCAGGCCATTTCGGGACCGATCAGGCGCTCGCCGAGGCAGATCACATTGACGTCATTATGTTCACGACACAGACGCGCCGAGACTGGCTCTCCGATCGTGGCGGCTCGGATTCCCGGAACCTTGTTGGCGGCGATCGCCACGCCGATGCCGGATCCGCAGACCAGCACCCCCCGCTCAGCCTCGCCAGACGCCACCGCCCGACCAACCGCCTCCGAGGAGAGGGGATAGTCGGATGGTTCCGGCCCGGCGCCCAGGTTCAGGACCTCGAAACCAGCCTGCAGCAAGCGCTGGGCCACGTCCTCTTTGAGGCGATGCCCCGCGTGGTCGCTGGCGATGGCGATGCGCATGGTGTCGCGATTCCTCCCGCGGCAGCGGCCGCTCAATGGAACGATGCGGGGCGCCCCCGCGCGGCGCGAAGCGGGGCCCATCTCGGCATGATAGCCAGCCTCGTGGAAGTTCGCCAGCACGTACGCGATAATGGCGACGCCTCCCCCCAGTTCGGCGAACCGATGTTCCGTCCAACCCCCGCCATCTTTAGTCTCCTCGCCCTGCTGGTGGTCTCCATCCCGCGAGGCCCCGCCGCAGCGACGACCCGATCCGCCACCCAGGAGGTGCCCACCTCCGCCGTGCGCGCCGTGGCCTTGCGCCTGTTGCCCGGTGACGACCTGAGGCAGGGCCTGTTGCGCCACGTCAGGTCCGGTCAGTGGTCGGCGGTGTCCGTACTCACCTGCGTCGGCAGTCTGAAACAAGCCACCATTCGCTTTGCCAATCAAAACGAGACCTGGTGTACCACCGGCCCCCTGGAGATCGTGTCGTTGGTGGGAACCGCCGGTCCCGACGGGGCCCACCTGCACATCGCCGTATCGGATGCAGAGGGGCACACGGTTGGGGGCCACCTGATGGACGGATCGCCCATCCACACCACGGCGGAAATCGTTCTGGCCGTGCTGCCCGACCTGCGCTTCCAGCGGGTGACTGACCCGCACACAGGGTTTCGCGAACTGCTGATCAGCCCGGTCGGCACTTCCGAACCCGCGAGCCGCGTGCCGGCACGCTAGCCGGGTCCCACACCGCCGAGGAGAACACGCGGTCCGAGCAGCGGGCCAGGCCAACGGGCGCTGACGCCTATCGGGCCGGGAACAAGAGGCTGGCCGGACAAAAAAATGACCAGGTCCTTCGAGACCTGGTCACGCGTAGTGCGCAGAGTGGGACTTGAACCCACACGCCTCGCGGCGCTAGTACCTGAAACTAGTGCGTCTGCCATTCCGCCACCTGCGCTCAGGAAGTAGAAGCAAGATACCGGATCCCACGCAGCCTGTAAAGGGGTCTCCACACGTGCGGGACAATTTATTAATGATAACTTTTCCATTCCTTTACCAAAACCATGTCTCTACCGCGTCAGCCGATTCGCCCTGCCAGCGATAAATCCGTGGACCCTGTTCGAGAGTAGGAGGAAGGTCGCCCCATGTCGATTCGCCCCGACCGTCTGGCCGTGTCACTTGCCACGCTGTTGCTGCTGGCGCTTCCGATGCTGAGCGGCTGCGGCCAGGGGGGGAGCTCCATCGCCGCACGAGCCGTTGCCCCGCAGACCGCCACGATGCGGGCCGAAAGCACGGAGCGGGCCCAAGCCGATGAGCCAGGCTGGCTGGCTGGAGGC
>JAYKJB010000093.1 GCA_035285325.1 Candidatus Sericytochromatia bacterium | reverse complement strand
GCGGTCTTTTCCGGCGTGTACATGGCCCAGCGGGCCAGCCAGTCTCCGAAGTACATGGGCGATTGCCTCCGGTGGAGTAGGGGAGCGAACATCCCCACGATAGGAGGCAGGCGTTACGGGGTCGTTACAGGGCCAGACGCGAGCGGCGCCAGAGCGCCCCGTGGCGTCAGGCCTGCGCCACCTCGAAGCCCACGACGTTGCGCTCCTCGCGGCTGAACTCGATGCCGACGAGGGTGACGGTGACGCCGGGTTCCCGGTACTTCTCGGAGTAGCCCCTGGCCTGCAGTTGCGCCAGCGCTCGGCCTTCGGGCACCTGCTCCACGACCTTGAACTCGAAGAGGTAGACGCGGTCCCCGAGTCGTGTTGCCAGGTCGATGCGGCCCTTGTTCGTGGCGTCTTCGACCCGCGTGTCGAGGCCGAGGGCGGCGAGGTGGCTGTAGAACACGCTGGCGTAGAAGCCCTCGTACTGGGCCAAGGGGTTGTTGCGATGCCAGTCGTGGGGGATGCTGGCGAAGAGGGCGTGCACAATGTCGCGCAGGGAAGCCGTGTCGCCCGATTGCATCGCCTCGACGAGCCGGGTGCGGGCGCGGAAGGCGGGAGCCTCCTGGCCGCCGTAAGCGTAAATCAGGCTGCCGTTCAGGCTCGCCTCGACCTCCCGGTTGGGGTAGCCGAGGGTGTAGACCCACAGCCCCTCGCTGACCTCCCGCGCATCGCGAATCGTCAGGTAGCCGGCTTGCCAGAGCAGGGCCTCCGGCTCGATGCGATCCACGTCGAAGGCCCCGAGCAGCTCCGCCGACGAGGTCAGGCGTGCGAGGTCCGGCGTGAAGAAGCGGTGCTTGGCAAGGTGGTCCACCAGGAAGGTGGGGGGGCCCGTCTCGAACCAGTAAGGCTTGAACTGACGCTCCTGGAACAGTAGCAGCAGGTCGAAAGGGTTGTACACCGCCTCGCCCGTCCAGTTGTAGCCGTTGTACCAGCGCCGGACGCGCTCGCGGTCGAGCCCTTCGAGCTCGGGCGTGAAGACCGTGTCCACGTCCTGCTCGGTGTAGCCGCAGATGGCTGAGTACTCTGGGCTGAGGGTGATGTCGCGCAGGTTGTTCAGCCCCGAAAACAGGCTCACCTTCGAGAACTTGCTGACCCCTGTGATGAAGACGAAGCGCAGGTGTGCGTCGGCCCCTTTGAGCACGCTGTAGAGGTCCCGCAGGCCGTCGCGCATCAGCCGGGCCCGGTCTGGACTTGCCCACGGAGGGGCTGATCCCGCGGAGGCCAGGGATGGCCGGGAGCGGGGCTCAGTGAGGTTGTCGAGGATGGGCTTGTCGTACTCGTCAACCAGCACGACCACGCGCTGCCCCGAGCGGGTGTGAAGCGTCTGGATGAGGTCTCGCAGGCGGCCGGCAGGGTCAGAAAACCGGGGTGTCACGCCGTGCTGTTCCTCCAGGCAGGTCAGCTGGACGTGCAGGCTGGCCGCCAGGTCCTCGCGGGTCTGGAGCACCCGGTCGCTGAAGCTCAGCCCCACGACGGGGTGCTTCAATGCCCAGTCCCAGTGCTGCTCGGCATGGAGCCCCGCGAACAGCGCCCGGTTCCCCTCGAACAGCTCCTTCATGGTGTCGAGCAGCAGGCTCTTGCCGAAGCGCCGGGGCCGCGACAGGAAGTAGAGCTTGCCCTGCTCGATGAGGCGCAGCACGAAGGGCGTCTTGTCGACGTAGTAGTGCCCGTTCTCTCGGATCTCGCGGAAGGTCTGGATCCCGATCGGGAGCTTTTTGCGTTGCATCGCGCCTCCAGCCTGGATCATAGCACGGGGGGGATCGCCCCCGAAGGTCCCCAACGCCGGCCATTCTCCGGCGCCCCCCTCGGCAGGCTTGCCAGGATCCCCCCCCGCTAAGATGCCGTTTGCTCGCTGCGCTGGCAGGCGCCGGGCCCGATGCAAAGCGAGGATCCCATGCACCACCGCCCCCTGCTCCCCGCCACCGCCCTGTCGCTCGCTCTCACCAGCTGCGCCGTGCCCTTCGCCGACACCGCGCCGGGGAGCAACCCGGCCGCCCCCGCCAGCGTCGCTTCAGCCAGATCCTCCAGCGTCTCGATGGAGAGGGCCTCCATCCAGCCCCCACAGCTCAGTTCCGACCGGCACCGGATCCGTTGCCGCGTAGCCTGGGCATAAAGGGAATGGCTCCCCCCGTTTGCCCCCCCCCCTTGCCGTGCCTCTTGCCCTCACCCCTCGCATCAAGGCTGCGATCCAGGCCCTTGAGCCTGACGCCACCGTCATCCTGTACGGGTCTCGCGCACGCGGCTCCGCGCAGGCGGATTCGGACTGGGACCTGCTCGTGCTGGTGGATGGCGTGGTGGACCTCTCTCGCAAACGGGCCATCCGGCGGGCGCTGTACGACCTCGAGTGGGAGACGGGCGAGGTCATCACTTCCGCCATCAAGAACCGCGAGGCGTGGAATGCGCCGCGGCTGCGCGTGTCGCCTTTTTACCAGGCGGTCGCCCGGGATGGGGTGACGCTGTGAGTGCGCCGATCTCCGAGCTTGCCGCTTACAGGCTGGCGCGCGCCCGTGAAACGCTCACCGAGGCCAAAGATCTCTCGGATGGCGGTCACTGGCACGGCGTGGCGAACAGGCTCTACTACGCTTGCTTCTATGCCGTCACGGCCTGGCTGGTGCAACAAGGGCACAGCTCCCCCAAGCACACGGGCGTGCGAGCCTTGGTCAACCGCCACCTCGTGCAGCCGGGCCTGTTCTCGCGGGAACTGGGCACCCTCTACAACGACCTGTTCGAGCTGAGACAGGAGAGCGACTACGAGGATTTCGTGCAGCAGAGCGAAGCTGAGGTGCGCCCTTTGGTGGCTGGGGTCGAAATCCTGATAGCGCGTGTGGCCACTCTCCTTGAGGAGGAGCCCCGCCCGTTGTGACGGGCTCTCATCGCGACGGTCCGATGAGCCAGCCGCCTCAAGGACCCGCCTCCCCCGCCTCGATCCGCTTCGCCAACCGCTGCGTCTCCGGCATCGGGTCGATGTCGAGTTCGTCCGAAAGCAGCACCACGCAACGGTCGTAGGTTCGCAGCGCGGCCGCCCGATCTCCCTGACGATAGTGCGCGAGCATCAACAGCCGGTGAGCCTCCTCCGTGAGGGGCTCCTGGGCGAGCAGGCGCGAACACCAGTCGAGGCAGCCGGCATCGTCGCCCTGGGCCGCGAGCAAGCGGGCGAGCCGCAGCGCCCCCTCGGCGAAGCGGTGCGCGAGCCGCTCGCGCTCGCGATCGCACCACGCCTCGTGGCTGGTGAAGGCCTGCAGGAAGGGGCCCTCGTAGCAACCGAGGGCCGCCCGGTAGGTGGCGACGAGGCGCTCGTCCGCCTCCCCCTGGGCCTCCAGCGCCGCCGCCGCGTCGAGGCCGTCCT
>JAYKJB010000092.1 GCA_035285325.1 Candidatus Sericytochromatia bacterium | reverse complement strand
ACAGCCCGCAAGCGGGTGGAGCTGCTGGCGATGAACGCCGTATTCGAGGCCGAGAAGGCCCTGGGCCGCATGCCCAAGGACGTGAGCGCCCAGCGTGGTCTGGGCTACGACATCGAGTCGATCGATGCCGACGGGAACCTGTTCTTCATTGAGGTGAAGGGCCGGGCTGATGGCGCCGATTCAGTGACCCTCACGATCAACGAGGTGAACACCGGCCGCAACGCGCCCCATCGCTTCCGCCTGGCGCTGGTGAGCATCGAGGCTGATCGGGCATCACCACCGGTGTATGTGAGCGGCGTCGACTGGGGTCTGCCCGGCTTCGGCGATACCCAGATCACCAAGAACCTGCAGCAGCTGCTGGCCGCTGGCCGCGCCCCTCACTGATCGCCATGACCCCCCACCCCGTCAAACGCCGCAAGAAGCTGATCGAGGTCGCCATCCCGCTGGAGGCGATCAACGCGGCCTCGGCGAGGGAGAAGAGCATTCGCCATGGGCACCCGAGCACGTTGCACCTGTGGTGGGCGCGGCGGCCATTGGCGGCGGCACGGGCGGTGATCTTCTGCCAGATGGTGGATGACCCCTCGGCGGTGCCCGAGGAGTTGCCCACTGACGTTGACCAGGAGAAGGAGCGGCTGCGGCTGTTTGCCCTGATCAGCGAGCTGGTGCAGTGGGAGAACACCACCAACGAGGACGTGCTGAACCGTGCGCGGGCGGAGATCCGCCGCAGCTGGCGGCGCTGCTGCGCCGACAACGCCGATCACCCGGAAGCAGCCGAGCTGTTCAACCCTGAGAAGCTGCCCGGCTTTCACGATCCCTTCGCTGGGGGTGGGGCCTTGCCGCTGGAGGCCCAGCGGCTGGGGCTGGAGGCCTACGCCAGTGATCTGAATCCGGTGGCGGTGCTGATCAACAAGGCGATGATCGAGATCCCGCCGAAGTTCGCCGGGCAGCCGCCGGTCAATCCGGAGAGCAGGCGCAACCTTGCTGTGCAGCAGTGGAAAGGCGCCGAAGGCCTGGCGCAAGACGTGCGCTACTACGGCCAGTGGATGCGTGATGAAGCCGAGAAGCGCATCGGCCACCTCTACCCGAAGGTGCTGATCACCCCGGAGATGGTGAACGATCCGGGGAACCCGCGCCCGGATCTGAAGCCCTACGAAGGGCAGGAACTCACGGTGATCGCCTGGCTGTGGGCTCGCACGGTGAAGAGCCCCAACCCGGCCTTCTCGCAGGTTGAGGTGCCGCTGGCCTCGACCTTCATGCTCTCGCAGATGAAGTGTAGAGAGGCCTACGTGCAGCCGGTGGTTCAGGGCAGTGGCTATCGGTTCACGGTGAAGGTCGGCAAGCCGGAGGATGGGGCGAAGACGAAGGACGGGACCAAGCTCGCCAGGGGAGCGAACTTCGGGTGCTTGATGTCAGGCACTCCCATCGAAGGGGACTACATCAAGAGCGAGGGGCAGGCGGGGAAGATGGGGGCTCGGCTGATGGCGGTCGTTGCCGAGGGGAAGCGTGGACGTGTGTATTTGGCGCCAACTCCAGAGCATGAGGCGGCAGCGCTACTGGCCAAGCCCGAATGGAGGCCGGAGCAGGATTTGCCCGACGATCCGCGTAACTTCTGGACCGTTCAATACGGCCTCACCACCTACGGCGATCTGTTCACCGATCGCCAGCTGGTGGCGCTCACCACCTTCTCCGACCTGGTGGGCGAAGCGATGCAGCAAGCTCGCCGCGATGCCAATGAGGCCGGTCGACCCGATGACTCCACGCCCCTGCGCGACGGCGGCACTGGCGCAGCGGCCTATGCCGAAGCAGTTGGCACGTTTCTTGGCTTGGTAGTTAGTGGTCAGTCGGACCGCATGTCTTCGATCTGCACATGGGATGCAGGTGGAAAGACCTGGGGGACGAAGACGCGAAACACATTTGCCCGGCAGGCAATACCCATGTCATGGGATTATGCTGAGGTCAACCCTTTGTCAAGTCAGTCGGGAAGCTATGGGAATTCTCTTGAGTATACCTCTAAGGGAATAGGCGCTGCTTCGGGATTGGCTGGCTGCGTGTCTCTGAAAGACGCCGCATTGCAGGTGCTCAGTTCACGGAAAATAGTTTCCACTGACCCGCCTTACTACGACAACATCGGCTACGCCGATCTCTCCGACTTCTTTTACGTCTGGTTGAGGCGGTCGTTGCGGCTCGTGTTCCCCGGCCTGTTCGCGACGCTGGCAGTTCCCAAGGCAGAGGAGCTGGTGGCCACGCCCTATCGCCACGGCGGCAAGGAGCAGGCTGAGCAGTTCTTCCTTGATGGCATGACCCAGGCGATGCATCAGCTCGCTGTGCAGTCCCATGCCGGCTTCCCGCTCTCGATCTATTACGCCTTCAAGCAGGCCGAAACCAAGGGGAAGGGGGCGGCGGGCACCGCCAGCACCGGCTGGGAGACGTTTCTGGCGGCAGTGATGGATGCCGGCCTGGCAATCACTGGCACCTGGCCCATGCGCACTGAACTGGCCAACCGCATGATCGGAGCGGGTGCGAACGCCCTCGCTTCCAGCGTTGTTCTGGTTTGCCAGCGTCGCGATCCCGGTGCCGCCATCCTCTCCCGCAATGCCTTCCGCCGCGAGCTGCGGCAGCGCCTACCCCAGGCCATCAAGGAGCTGGAGCACGCCAACATCGCGCCGGTGGACGTAGCCCAGGCCGCCATCGGCCCCGGCATGGCGATCTTCAGCCAGGCCAAGGCGGTGCTCAACCCCGATGACTCTCCCATGAGCGTTCGCGATGCGCTGATCGAGATCAATGCCGCCCTCGATGAGCACCTCTCCCAGGATGAAGGCGCCTTTGATGCCGACACGCGCTTCGCGCTCACCTTCTTCGAGAGCTTCGGCTACAGCGAGCGGCCCTTCGGAGATGCCGAAGGCCTGGCTGTCGCCCGCAATATCTCGGTTGATGGCGTCGCCAAAGCTGGCATCCTCCGGTCTGCCGCCGGCAAGGTGCAGCTCTATCGCCGTGAGCAGCTCGGTAACAACTGGGATCCGACCAGCGACAATCGCATCTGTGTCTGGGAGGCCACCCAGCACCTGATCAAGAGGCTGGAAGCGGATGGCGAAGGCGGCGCAGCGGCCCTCCTGCTTCAGCTCAGGAAGCTTCCTGGCCATGGCGACCTCGCCGCCAACTGCCGGGCCCTGGCCTACCGCCT
>JAYKJB010000091.1 GCA_035285325.1 Candidatus Sericytochromatia bacterium | reverse complement strand
CAGCTGCGGGATAGCCTGGCTTCCACGGTGGTCTCGCTGACCAGCATTCCGGAGTACCAGACGCAGGCGGTGGTCGACACCACCAGTTCCTTGCGTCGAAGCAGTCCCGCGGTGGACCAGCTCCTGGAGACGATCAAGGTGTTGTTGTTGGGGCAGGACCGATTGGGTGAGGGGCTCCCTGCGCTGGATGTCCCCCTGGCAGGTCCTTCCGCGCTGGTCGACGATGGCGCGGGCGGCTTTCTGATTGCCGAGGAACGCCCGGGCCGTCTGCGCCAGGTGAGCGCGGCCGGTGTCCTGACCACGTATATGGATCGCATGCAAGGGCGCTACAAGTTCAACATGGGCGCAATTTCCGACGTGTTCCGCACCTCCGAAGGCGCCCTTTACCTGGCCGGGACGCAGACTCAGGGCCACGGGGTGCATCGCCTCTCGCCCGACGGCACCCTGACCCAGTTGGTGGGGACGCAGGCCCGTGGACGTTCCACGGTGGGCGCGTCCGCGCTCGCGTCGGAGGCCTGTCCGGAGTCGCTCTGGGTGGACCGCGATGGCACACTCTGGTTTGGCGAGGATGGCAAGGTGGCCGGTGGGGTGCGTGTGCTGAGCGTGGGAGCGGACGGTATTGTGCGTGAACCGGCCCCCGCGTTGCCGGCGTGGGGCGATGCCAAGGTGGTGGGGCTGGTACGGGGAAGTGATGGCGCACTGTACGCGTTGATCGGGATCACCGGCGCCAAGGGCCAGATTGCCCGCCTCGCGCCTGGGGAGACGCAATGGAAAAAATTCGCCGAGGTCGAGGAGACCGGAAGCTTCGGGGATCTGGCCAATGCGCCTGATGGTGGCCTTTGGGTGGCACTCGACCGTTCGGGCAGATTGCTCTGGCTGGGCCTCGACAAGAAGCGCCGGGTGGTCTTGGACCGCGCGGCCAACAGCCCGATCGGGAAACCCTGCGACCTGTTGCCGCAACCGGACGGTTCCGTGCTGGTGATCGATGCCGACACCTCGCTGGTCCACCGCGTGACCCGGGAGGGGCAGACCAGCTTGCTGGCCGGCCTCGACCCGAAACGGCCCTTCGACCCGGCCAAGGGCGTCGCCCTGAACGTTCCGCAGGGACTGGCGCTGGACGCTCAAGGGCGTCTGCTGATAGCCGAGATGGGCGGCAATGCCGTCCAGGCCTGGAAAGATGGCAACCTGACCCGCTTGTCCGGCGGCGTGATGGGCGGAACCACCGCCACGCAGACGCTCGACCTGGCGCGATTCAACGGTCCCAATGCCCTGTTGGCCAGAAATGGCCTGTTGTACGTGGTCGATCGGCTCAACTTCGCCGTGCGCGTGATCGACGAAGCCGCCGGCGAGGTGCGGGTGCTGGCAAAAAATTCTGCTCCCGTGCCGATGCGCCTTTCCGCCGGACAGACGCTGGCCCCCAATGCGGTGAACCTGCTGGATTGCTTCGGCTTCACCGCTGCTTCCCAGGGACCGTTCTATTTTTCAGCCGTCTATCGCAACCAGGTGGTCCGGCTGCAGGAGACGGGCCAGGCGCAGTTGCTGGCAGGCAGCGGCGAAAAGGGCGACGCCGGGGATGGTGGCCCGGCGGACCAGGCGCAGTTGGAGCGTCCCGGTGGACTGGGGGTCACGCCCCAAGGTGACTTGCTGATCACCGACGTGGGCAACTTCCGGGTACGGCGGGTGCTGCAACCGCAGGGCAATGCGCCACGCATCGAGGCGTTCATGGGCGTCCCGCTGGCCCAGAGCATCGGCCGGCTCAGCGCCTCCTATGCGGGTGCTGACGAGGGCAAGCCAGCTACCGAGGTGGCCATGGCCGCCCCGGCGGCCCTCTGTTACGACCCGGAGGGGAACCTTTATGTGGCGGAGCTCGGCACGGTCTATTCCCACGCCCTGTTCAACCTACCGGGTGGGGCCCCCCTGATCGACTTCAGCACCCTGCCCGTGGTGCCGGCCCGCATCCGGCGGGTTGATCGGGAGGGCCGGGTCACCACCCTGGTCGGCCCCGGGGGCCGATTTCTGACCGACCCGACCGCGGTCGACGCCCTGGTGCTGCCCACCTCGTTGCTGGTGGACGGCCAAGGGCGCCTGGTCGTGGCGGATGCCGGGGCCAACCTGGTGCGTTTCTTCCCGCTGCGTGCGATACCCTGACGTCGCGGACGGTTCTCTGAACCGTTCGCGACGTCAGCCTCGCCCCACGCCCAGGGGAACCCGTCAGGTCCCGTGCCAACCCGAAAATCCCAAACACCCTCCCGACCCCGAGGGGTTGGGAGGGCGCTTGGGTTCTTGGTCCCCGTGTGGATTGGAGGTAGGAGAGAGGGATGTTGGAGAGAGTAGGAGAGAGAAGGAGAGTAAGAGAGAGGGAGAGATGATTGGAGAGAGAAGGAGAGTAGGAGAGAGGGAGGGATGTTGGAGAGAGTGGGAGAGCAGGAGAGAGAGGGATGTTGGAGAGGGTGGGAGAGTAGGAGAGAGAGGGAGGATGAAGACAGCAGGAGAGAGCGGCGAAAAGAGCGTTCAGGCGCTGCCGAGGACGCGCTGCACGTAATTGCGCGTTTCCCGGTAGGGTGGAATCCCGCGGTGTTTCTTCACGGCCCCGGGCCCTGCGTTGTAAGCGGCCACGGCCAGGTCTTCGCGGCCGCCGAACATCCGCAACATCTGACCCAGGTAGCGGATCCCGCCGGCGAGATTTTGAAGCGGGTCATAGGGATTGCGCACGCCCATCGCTCGGGCCGTGGCGGGCATCAGTTGCATCAAGCCCTGGGCACCTTTGTGGCTGCGGGCCCGGACCCGGCCGCCCGATTCGGCGCGGATCACGCGCATTGCCAAGCGAGTCGGCACGCCGTGCTTGGCCGCTTGCTGGCGAATGAACGCGGCATATGGGGAGGCGGAGGCCTGGTGGCTGCGAACACGGGACATCGGGGGGCTCCTTGCCGGGCTTCTGGCGACGGCGGTTCGGGAGGGGGTGCGAGCCTGACTGCGGCTCACGAAAGGGTTGTCCAGGCATCCGCCAACGTTTCACCAACACCCCGGATGGACGGGTGTTAAGATTGGGTAGTCGTTCATGCCGCGCCTTCTTTACGCCTCCTTCGATGCCGTGCCGGCCCCCAAAGGGGCCAGTCGCCACATCCAAGCCCTGCTCGACGGCTTGCTGGCAGCGGGCTGGGAGGTGGACCTCGCCACCTTGGCCGCGCGGGCACAGCCGAGTTTTCCGCCGGAGATCCGCCACCACGCGCTGCCAAGGGATGCGTCGCGCAACCTGCTGGAACGCGCCGATACCTTCGGCGCCCACGTGCTGGCGCTGGCCCAGCAGGGCCCGCATGCCCTCTGGCACGTGCGCGATGTCTGGCAGGGCGTCCCGCTCGCCCTGTGGCGGGCGCAGACGGGGGGCCGGACGCCGCTGGTCTGGGAGGTCAACGGCCTGCCCAGCTTCGAGTTACCGGTGCATCTGCCTGGCCTGGCCAACCAACCAGCCCTGCTGACGCGCTTGCGCAAGCTGGAGCAGTATCTGCTGCAGGCGGCCGACCGGCTGGTCACCGTCAGTCCGGTGACGGCTCGCTGTCTGGTCGATCTCGGCGCCGAGGCGAAGCGCGTCGAGGTGGTGCCGAACGGCGTGACGCTGGCGGACTATCCGCCAAGGGCCGATGACGACGAGGGGCCAGA
>JAYKJB010000090.1 GCA_035285325.1 Candidatus Sericytochromatia bacterium | reverse complement strand
CCGTCAGTCCGGTGACGGCTCGCTGTCTGGTCGATCTCGGCGCCGAGGCGAAGCGCGTCGAGGTGGTGCCGAACGGCGTGACGCTGGCGGACTATCCGCCAAGGGCCGATGACGACGAGGGGCCAGAGCTGCTTTACCTCGGCACGCTGGCGCCCTGGCAAGGGCTGGATACCTTGCTCGTGGCCCTGGCCGACCTGCCACCCGCCGTGCGCCTGCGCGTGGTGGGGCCCGCGGGACGCGGCTGGGCTGCGCGCCTGCGCACGCGGGCCGCTCAGCTGGGGGTCGCCGGCCGCCTGTTGATTTCAGCGCCGGTGGCGCCGGCGGACGTGCCCGCCCTGCTGGCGCGGGCGCGCCTGTGCGTGGCGCCGCTGGATGGCAGCGCGCGCAACCTGATACAGGGCTGCTGCCCGCTCAAGTTGCTGGAATACGCGGCCGCGGGCAAGCCGATTCTGGCCAGCGCGGTGCCGCCGGTGGAAGCCCTGTTCCGCCACGGCGAGACGGCCTGGCTGGTGCCGCCGGATGACCCGGCGGCTTGGTCGCGCGCGCTGCGCCAGTTGCTGGACGACGCCGCGCTGCGGGCCCGGCTCGGGGCGGGGGCCAGGGCGATCGCCGCCCACTGGGACTGGTCCCACGTCCACGCGGCCTGGCGCCGGATCTACGCCGACCTGGGGGTCTGCGCCAGCAAGCTGGAATACAGGTCTCGATAGGCCGCGCACTCGGCCTCCGGTGAGAACGCCTCGATCACCCGTTGGCGTCCGGCTTGGGCCAACGCCTGCCGGCGCGCCGGGTCCTGGAGCAGGGCCCGCGTGGTCGTGACGAGGGCCTCGGCATCGCCAGGGGGAATCAGCAGGTCTGCGAGCGGCCCGTGGGCCAGCGCGTCGGGGATACCGCCCACCGCACTCGCCACGCTCGGGAGGCCGCAGGCCATGGCCTCCAGCAAGCCGTTCGGCAGGCCGTCCTGGTGGGCCGGCAGCCAGGCCAGGTCCGCCAGGGCCATCAGCGGGGGCAGGTCGTCGGGGTGGTAGCCCGGGTCGATTCGCACGGCCTGCGCGTCCGCCGGATGCGCCGCGCGGAAGGCCTCCCAGGTCGCCTGCCCGTCCTCGCGGAGGCCGCCCATCAGCCAAAGGCAGGCGGTTGGATGGTACCGGCGCAACCGCTGGAAAGCCGTCAGCATGACGTCGAGGCCCTTCTTGGGGCGGGCTTCACCGATGAAGGCAATCAGCGGGAAAGCCTGTTCGCCCGGCAGACCGAGCCGCGCGGCCAGCGCCGGGTCACGCGGGAAGGGACGGAAGCGGGAAGGGGAGACGCCGTTGGGAATCGTGACCAGCTGTCCGCTGGCGCCCAGCTGGTGCGCCTTGGCCGTCAGGGCGTGACTGACGCCGACCACGGCATCCGCCAGGCCCAGCGCCTCGCGCAGGGCCGGCCCTCGTTCGGGGCGATCGGCATCGCGGTCGAGATCGTTGCCGCGCGCGGCCAGCAGGCAGGGAACCCCGCGCTTGCGTGCCACGCGGGTGGCGGGTAGACCGGTTTCGCTGGGATAGACCGCGTGGATCAGGTTGAAATCGTCGCTGGCCAACAGACAGGCCGCGAACCCCCGTTGGCGTTCGAGCCAGGTCGCAGCCCCGAATCGCCACAGGGCGATCGCCCCTTCCTGGCCAATTTGCACCTGACCCACGGGCAGGCGGGGATCGGGTATGATCACCCTCAAGGACATGTGCGGGGCGAGGTTCCGGCTCAGGCGCGCCGCCGCGCCGGCCACGCCGCCCGGGTCTGGTGGCCAGCGCGGCACCAGCATGGCCACCCGTTGCAAGGAGCCCGTCTCAGGTGTCATCCGATTCTCCGGAAGCTTGTGCCCACGTCGTCGGCATGCTCGTACCCCGGCGCTGTGGCGCTGATTCGGTCGGCCGTTGCGGGACGTGTGGGAAACCTGTCTGCGCGGATCATCGCCGAGGCAAGCAGGCCTGCGCGGCCTGTGCGGACGGCCGGGAAGAACCCGCCTCGCTGGTCACCCTGCCGCCCGACCTGGCCTTTGACCCGGACGTGCTGGCGGCCTTCGAGGTCGAGGATGCGCAGGATCCTGTGAACGCCTGGTCCGACCTGACGTGAAGCTGGTCTGGTATGCCCTGGGGGGCGGGCTCGGCCACCTGCAGCGGGCCCTGGCGGTGCTGCGCTGGTTGCGTCCGAAACTGGGCGCGGACGCTCCCTTGCTGCTGACCAGTTCGGCCTACGCCCACCTGGCCATGGCGGAAGGGCTGCCCTGCCTGCGCCTGCCCGGCGCGCACGAAGCCCAGGCCTTGCCGCCCGGTGCGGTGGCGACCGCCATCCGGGCCTTGCTCGACGCGCTGGCCCCACAATGTCTGGTGGTGGACACCTTCCCGGATGGTCTGCACGGGGAACTCGCCGCGGATTGGCTGGCGCGGGTGCCGCAGCGCTACCTGCTGGCGCGCCCCGGCGGCGGGGACCCGGCCAGCTCGCCAGCCTGGCCGCTGTATCATCAGGTCTTCGTGCCGCTGCCCCACTCGCCCTGGCCCGGGGCCGAGCCGATTGGCTGGGTGCTGACGCGACGCCCCGGGGAGGCGCTCTCGTCCGCGGACGCGCGGCGCCGCCTGGGCCTGTCTCCGGTCGCGGACCGGCCATTGGTGATGGCCCTGCACGCCGGTGATCCGGGGGAGGTGGTGGCGCTGTTCGAATCGCTGCGCGCCGCCAGCGCGCGCCTGACCCAGCCCCACGACCTGCGCCTGGCCACCCCCTTGCCGCTCGGTGGCTGGCTGCTGGACGACCGCCTGGTGCATCCCTGGCCGGCGGCCGAGCTCTTCCCCGCCGTGGATCTGCTGGTCTCGGGCGGGGGCTACCACACCACCGCCGAGGCGGCGGCCTTCGGCGTGCGTGCCCTCCAGCTGGCCTTCCGACGCAGCCACGATGACCAGGCGGCCCGTCTGGCGCCCGAGGCCAGCGAGGAGGAGCCGCTCGCCACGCCCCTCCCCTTCCGCGCGGAGGCCCACTGGGACGTGGCCCGCTGGGAAGCGGCCTTGCAAGCCGCCCTGGCCGCCCCGCGGCCGACTCCCTTGCCCGCCCAGGAGACCGACGGTGCGCGACAACTGGCCCTCAAGCTGCTGGAACGCCTGGCCTGAGCGGCGACGCCCGGCGCGTCGAGAACGCCTGAGCCCTCAGGTGGCAGGCGCCTGAGCAGCTGCCAGGCGCGCCTCGATTTCGGCGTTTTCCGGCAGGAAGTCGTCGCAGCGCCGGCAGACGGGCGGGCGCGCCTGCGCCAGGGCCCGCCGGAAGCCGGTGTAGGTTTCGCCGGTCCAGATCGCGCGGAAGCTGTCTTCCGTCAGGTCGCCGAGCACGCGACCCTCGCCTTTCATCTGGCAGCAGCCGTAAACCTTGCCGTCAGCGGCCACCACCGCGTGCAGCCAGGGGGCGAAGCAGCGGTGGTCCTGGTAAAAGCCGCGGGCGTGCTCCCCGGAAGCCGCCAGGGCGATCGCCGCCTCCTCCCGGCCGAACGGGTAGGCCTGCGCCTCCTCGCGCATCAGACCGTGCCGCAGGGCGCGTTCCGCCAGGCGCGGGGCCACCTCCCGGTTCCACTCGGTAATCTCGGGGATTTCCAGGCGCAGCGGGGGCGTGCCGTGGGTGCGCTGATCATCGACGGGCAGCAGGCTCATGCGCCGCACGCCCAGGTCATGCAGGAAGTCTGGCAGGTCGGCCAGGGCCCGGTAATTCAGCCGGGCCACCACCGTGTTGGTGCGAATCTTCAGCGGCCGCCCCAGCGCCCGGGCCGTTCGCCGCGCCGTGCGGATGCCCTGGATGGTCGCCTGCCAGAGCGGCTGGCCGCGCATGCGGTCGTGAACCGTCTGCAGGTGCGAGTCGAGCGAGAAGGTCACGGTCGACAGCCCGGCTGCGATCAGGGCTTCGGCCTTCTCAGGGGTCCAGAGCGTGCCGTTGCTGGTCAGCGAGCAGACCATGCCGCGCTGCACCACCTCGCTCACCCAGCGCGCCAGGTCCGGTTTGAGCAGGGGTTCTCCGCCCGAAAAATGGATCCGCCGACAGCCCAGTGCCACCAGGTCGTCGAGCAGGGCCGTCAGCCGGGCCTCGTCGAGGCGGCCGGGCCGCGGAGGTGGTTGCCCCAGGGCGCGCCACTGGCTGCAGAACGGGCATTTCAGGTTGCAAGCCCAGATCAGCTTGATCTTCACGCGCAGGGGGACGTGGGGGGCGCCCGTCGCCACGGCGGTGCGCAGGGCGGCGGCGTCCAGACTTTCCAGGGCGTACATGCGCGGCCTCGCTCAGGCGGGCCGCGCTGCGTGCCACAGCTGTGCCAGGGCCCTCAGTTCGGTCTCGAGCTGCTCTTCGGAATCCACCACCCCCCAGAACAGCACCTCGTTCCGGGCGTGTACGTCGCACACGCAGAAAGCCTTGGTGCCGTGAGGCAGGTCGGGCAGGGGCTGGTCGCCCGGCACGCGAAATTTGCCCCGCACCTGGATGTTCATCCACAAGGTCATGCCGGCCTTGACCTTGCGCCGTTCGGTCAGGCTCAAGCCCAGCAGGCTTCCGTCCGCCAGCTGGCCCTTCAACGCCAACCAGGGGTGGCGATAGTAGTTCTTGATGCGGCCGCTGTAGGGGCTCTCGGTGGTGCGCTCGGGCTCGCAGGCCTCGCTCGCATCGCGGGCGTCGACTGCGAGCGTGAGCGGGGCACTGACGGCGAAGTCGGACAGCAGTTGTTGCAGCAAACGTTGGGTCGTCGGACGCTTTTGGGCCGCCGCGGGATCCACCTTCGGCGCCAGCCCGAAGGCCAGGGCTGAGACGAAGAGCGTGGGGATGCAAACCAGAGTGAGGGAAGACTCCTGAAACCACCAGCCCAGAAACGGCCACAGCGGAATGAGCGCGGCGGTCAGCGCGGCAACCAGCAGCGTCTGCTTGCGTTGGCGCCGGGTGACGGCCAGTTGCGCCTGCTGGTGGCGTTTGAAGTAATGGGCCAGCTTCACCTGCGCAACGGCAGGCGCGGCCTTCACCTCCAGCGGGGGAATTTCGGCGGGTGTCATGGTGCCCTTGTACCCCACGACCTGGCTCTCGTCGATGGGCAGGGCTTGTGCCGTGCCGTGGCCCCTCGGGCACGGCTGCCTCCCAACCAAGCCGCCGCAAGGGCGAGCGGCCCCAGCCACAGCGGCCCGAGGCCATTCAGCCGCGGGCCGCTCAGGGAGCGCGTGGGCGCCTAGCGGGCGTTCAGCGCGTTGCGGAAGAAGGTCCAGTACTCATCGCCGAGCGCCGTGACCAGCCCTTCCAGCTTGTGGCCCACGCCCGGGACGGTGCGGTATTCGTGCCGCAGGCCCAGCTTGCTCAGATGCTGCCGGAAGGCCTCGTTGTCGGCCAGGGTGAAGTCCCGCTCCCCGATCAGCATCCGCAGCTTGAGCCGTCCGCGCAGGTGGCGCGCTTGCCGTTCGGCCGTGCGCCAGGGGCTGAGCTTCTGGTAATAGGCCATGTCGTTGCCGAAGGTGACGCTCAGCACGCCTTCCCGCAGGGCGGGGTTGGCCTCCGCCTTGGGACCCTGGAAGGCCAGGTCGAGCGGACCGGCCCCCAGCATCGAGATGGCCCCGAAGGTCTGGGAATGCTCGAACCCGAGCCGGGCCGCGCCGTAGCCGCCCATGCTCATGCCTTCGAGCAGGCGTCCTTCACGCTGGGCCTGGGTGCGAAAGGTCCTGTCGAGGTGGGGCACCAGTTCCTTGACCACCACGGTTTCCATCGGCGTCTTGCCGTCCTTCGAGTTGCTCCACATGCTGATGTCCTGGCCATTCGGGAAGACCACCAGCATCGGCGGCAGCTTGCCCGCCCGGATGGCCTGGTCGATCTGCTCGGTGAGGAAGGGGATGGCGCTCGTGCCGGCGCCCGTGCCGTGCAGCCAGTACAGCACCGGGAAGCGCTGGCGTCGTTGCTGCTCGTAGGCCGCCGGCACATAGAGGTGGTAGCTGACCTCGCTGCGCGCCGCCTGGCTGTAAAAGGTGCGGAACTGGGTGCGCACGCCCTGGGCGGGCTGGGTCATCCAGCGATTGGCGCCCGAGGTCTTGCCCTGGCCGGCGGCGGCCGCCTGGAGCGTGTAGCTGTGGTCGCCCGCGCTGGTCGGCAGGGTCATCAGGGTCGCCGTCGGGGTGATGCCGCAGGCCGTGGTGTTCAGCAGGGTTGCCAGGGCGATCGCCGTTTGCTTCAGGTTCCGCATGGTTCTCTCCTCCACCGCGCGTCTTGGGGGACCAGGTTCGCCGCGCTTGTGAGTCTGTTGTGCGTCGCCCACCTTCCGTGAACCTTCCGCTGGTGGCTCCCCAGGTTAACTTCTGTTGAAGCTTCTCGCCCGTGCTGCGGCCCTCCCGCTCCCTCATTCCGCGCGGAGGGCGTCCAAGCCCCTCCGGCGGGAGCCCGCCGCTCCGCCGGACTTCAGGCACCTCACCCCAGCCTCCGTTTGGCCTCTCGGCGTCCCGGCGGCTGACGAAATCGGGCCGCCCTGCCGGTTGGAATGATTGCTTTCATCGAAACTTTCCCGATTCTTTCCACAGGATTAAATTATCCTTTACCTGTTTGCCTCTGTCTGGAACCAGCCCGGAATCAGCGAACGGGACAAGGGAATGACCCCTGTCGAAAGTGAGTGCCTGATGTTTCAATCCCGCGTCTTTGCCGTTGGCGCGTTCCTGACCGTTACCGTGATGCTGGCCGCCTGCGGGCAGTCCCCCGTCGGTGCGCCGATGGCGCTTCCGCGCGACAGCTCGGGGAGCGAAGTGAATGCGAAGGCGGCAGCCGGCGCTCAGTCGCCGACGCCTGCAAGCCTTCTATGACGGGACCCTGTTCCCGCAACTGGCCGCTGACCGCAGGGCCTCAGGCAAGCCCTGAGGCTCGGATGGCAACGGGGCACGTGCTCCTGAGCCCCCCTTGAACGAGCCGCTTCCCCCCATCTGGCGGGGCTGCCGGCTCGGACATTCCTCATTTTTGAGAATCTAACCCCCGATGACCTTCGTCATCGTGAGAAAGGCAACTGGTATTTCCGATGTTCCATCGTCTCTCCGCCCTCTTCCTGGCAGCCCTGACCCTGACGGCTTGCGGGACCCAGACGGCGAATCCCACGGCCCCGCTGCGTTCCGATGCCGCCCTGCAGGCACGGGCGCGGATCAAGGGGAGCTACCTCTGGCTCGACATGACCGGTACCGGCACCGGGAACATGGTGACCACTTCGATGACGCTGAACGCCCCCGAAGTAGGGGCGAAAAGCGGTCCGAGCGGTCACCTGAAGCTGATCTACGCCGATCGCACCGGGTATTTCTCGGGCAAGAGTACCCTCAATGCCTATGTGAAGGTGGCCACCACGCGGGGCGAACTCGAGTTCAAGAACGTGCCGCTGACGCAGGCCCGCCGCGATGAGAAAGCCACCTATTTTTCGGCCGATGTGCCGCTCCAACTGGCCTCCCGCGAGGATGAGCCCACCGCCATCACGTTGGCGTTCAACTCGTCGGACCGCTACGGCAACCTGCGCTGGGATTCGGACCACGGTCAGAACTACACCCTGAAACCCACCCGCTGAGCTCCCTCCAACCTGAGCTGTTCCTGGCGGCCCGCGTTCTTCGCGGGCCGCCTTTGCTCCGGGTTCAGACCCTTTACCCAGGCCCTTCTATGACCGCCTGCGTGGCATGTCGCTTGGGCTGGCGCGCGCTTCATCGCAACGGTCAGCCTCTGAGTCTCGATATCTCACGCGTGTGGGGTAGAGTACCAGCAGGCGTGCCAGACCACGCCATCGCTCACGTGGTGCATAGGAGAGAGACCTTGAAGCAGCTGGGAACCCGATACGGCCTTGCCCTGACCCTCGCCTTGTCGCTCGCGGCCTGCCAACCGCTGCAGGGGCAGACGCCTGTGAACGCGAACGCCGCGCTGGCGGGGGCTGAAGCAGCCAATCGCCCGGCGGCCGGCATGGGCGTGATTCGCGGTGTGGTCAAGATTGATACGGCTGAACTGATTGCCGCTGGCAGCCGCAACTATGCCCTCCAACAGGTCTCGGCGCCCTCGGGACGCGTGATCGCGCGCGGCGATGGTGGCACCAAGGAAGCCCCGGTCAAGCCCGACGGAAGCTATTCCCTGGAGGTGCCGGGCGGCTCGGACTACCTGCTGGAGGCGATCGTCCCGGACGGCCGGGGCGGCGTGACCAAGGTGGTCTCCCCCACTCCCATTTCCGTTCCCCTGGCGCAGGACCCGCCGATCGTGGATGCGGCCAGTCTGGTCACGCGCCGCACCGGCTCGATTCAGGGCCTGATCGAACTGAAGGAGCCCAAGCCGGGGGACACCCCCGAGGGGGCCGACGTGTTCCTCACGGGCGGCACGTCCGTGGTCGGCAAGGCCGGGGAGAAGGGGCGCTTCGCGCTCACCAACGTGGCCGAAGGTACCTGGAACGTGGTGGTGGCCAAGCCGGGCTACAAGCGCCAGATGGTGAAGGGGGTGGCGGTCAGGGCCGGGCGGCCCGCCCTGCTCGAGGCGCCCGTCGTGTTGGAGCGCGAGGTGGCCACGCCGACCGGGCTCACGGGCACGGTCCAGAGCAGCGATGGAAGGGCGATTCTGGGCGCGACGGTGTCGGTCTATCCGAAGGACCGCAAGGCGATCGCCAGCGCGGACACCGGGCTGGACAACTTCACGGCCATGACCGATGACCAGGGGCGCTACGAGATTCTCAACCTGCCGCCGGGTGACTACTCGGTGCAGGTCTACCGCCCTTTCTACCAGCTGCCGCCCCGGCGCAGCGCGACGGTCACGGCAGCCGCGCCCCAAGAACTCGGCGTGACGAAACTGGTCAGCACGGTGACCTATTTCGGCAAGGTCAGTGGCAGCGTGACGGATGAGGCGGGCAAGCCACTCGACGGGGCCGTGGCGCAGCTCGATCCTCCCGTGACCGAGAGCCAGTTCTCGGATGCCAAGGGCGCTTTCACGCTGGATCGCATCCTGCCGGGCGAATACAACTTGACGATTGCCTTGGGCGGTTACACCCCCGTCATCATTCCGGTGACGGTGGACAACTCCCCAGGGTTCTCGCTCGATACCTCGGCCGGGAAACCCTACCGCGTGCTGCAGTCAGGTGGCCGTTTCGTCGTGCAGTTGGGGTCGGTGCCCCTCTCCGTGATCACGGTCGCGAACGCCCCCCCGACGATCCGTCCCATCTCGCCGACGATTCCCATGGGCAGCGACGGCTCGTCCAGCCTGCCTCACTCCACGATAAGCGGCGTCAATGTCAGCGGCAACCTGGTGGCCCCCAACTCGATGAACCTGCCGGCCGTTATCACGGGCAGGGGCAACGAGGGGATCGTGGACCCGCTGTACCGACCGGGGGGCAACGGCGGCACTGGGGCGATCATCGACCCGCTGTACCGGCCGGGGGGCAACGGCGGCACCGGGGCGATCATCGATCCACTTTACAAGCCAGGTGCCAAGTCCACGGCGACCATCGGGGTGGCCGGCTGACCGCCGCGATGAGGCTCGCCTGAGGCGTCAGCGTTCGTTGACGCCTCGGCCGGCCTGAATCAGCGGGATGCAGCGGGCGACCCGCTGGTGGCGGGTCGCGGCCTGTTTGGCGCCGGCAATGTGCAGGATGTGGCTGCGTCGCCGGCCCGGCGTGAGCGCCGCGAAGGCGGCCGCCAGTTCCGGGTCGGCCACCAGCCGCTCGGCCAGTTCCTCCGGCAGGGGCTCACTTTCGCTGGGCGGGGCGATCACCACCCCGGCCCGTTCCAGGGCGATCGCCTGGTCGATGTAAGGCCGGGCCTGTGCCAACCCGCGCCGCACCTCGTCCAGCGAGCGGTAGTAAAAGCCCCGCGCGTGTCGAGAGTTGGGCCCCGGGCTGGTGAGCAAGCCCGCCGGATCACGGAGGGCTGCCCCCTTGAAGAACTGCAGGGTGCACCTGTCCTTCAGGGCACCCAACATCGCAACGTTCTTGCCGTCCAGCGTGTAGCAGGGGGAGCCCCATTTGACTGTCTCCTGTAGCCCCGCTTCCAGCAGCAACTGCCGTAACGCCGCCAGGCAGTCCGTCCAGCGGTGGACCTTGCAGGCTGGTGTGCGATGAAGGTCGCAGCGCCCGCAGCCCTCCTGCAGATAAGCATCGACGGTGTCGGGGAGCATCGGACGGTTCGACCTCGTGGGAGACCTCGGACGTGGGAGGGAGATCTCATCATAGCGGTTTCGCCGTTTAGCCGGTGGTCGCCAAAATTCGGGTATATTGTTCTATGTAGAACAAGTTGATTGGAGGCCGCCCATGTCCCACCGTCTGCCCACGTACTTCATCTCCCACGGAGGCGGCCCGTGGCCGTACATGAAGGCGGCATCGGGTGGCATGTTCGATCGCCTGGAGGCGTCGCTGGAGGCGATCGCCCGCGAAATCGGCCCGACCCCGCGGGCCGTGCTGGTCGTGACGGGGCACTGGGAAGCGCCTGCCTTCACGCTGCAGACGGCGGCCCGGCCCGGCATGGTCTACGATTACGTGGGGTTTCCCGCGCACACCTACGAGGTGGTCTATCCGGCGCCCGGCGAGCCCGCGCTGGCCCGGCAGGCGATCGCCTTGCTCGCCGCGGCCGGCCTGCCCGTGCGCGAGGACGCGGAGCGCGGCTTCGACCATGGCACTTTCACGCCCCTGGTGGCGATGTATCCGCAGGCTGACGTGCCGGTGGTGCAGATGTCGCTGCTCGACAGCTACGACCCGGGGCTGCATCTGGCGGCGGGGCGGGCCTTGGCGCCCCTGCGCGCGGAGGGCGTGGTGATCGTGGGCAGTGGCCTGAGCTACCACAACCTGCGCTTGATGGGGCCTGCGGCGCGGCAGCCCTCCGCGCGTTTCGATGCCTGGTTGCAGGACACGCTGGCCCAGCCGCCTGCCGTGCGCAGCTCGCGCGTGTTGCACTGGGCCCAGGCGCCGGATGCCCGCCTCTGTCATCCGCAGGAAGACCATCTGCTGCCGCTCATGGTCGCCCTGGGCGCGGCCGAGACGGAAGACGCCCACGTGGTGTACCACGAGGAGGCGTTTTTCGGGGGCGTGACCGTCTCCAGCTTTCGCTTCGGGGCGGCCTGAGCCGGCGCCGGCCGCCGTTGGCCGCCCGCCCGCTTCAGGGCGCTCCGCGCAGCGCGCTTGTTCAGCGCATGAAGCCGTAGAGCACGTCGCCATCCGGGGAGAGCGCCAGACCGCCGACCGGCCGCACCGCGGGGCCGTTGTCCCAGCTCAGTTCGGAGGTTGCCCCTGAATCCGGGTCGATCGCCCAGACGGTGGTGCTGGCGCCGAGTTGGCCGAAGGTCAGGTAGAGCCGGTGGCGTTCGCGGTCGTAGAACATCGAGCGCCCGTTGGGGATGTTCGCCAACAGGATGGTGGAAGTCGGGACATTGGCGGTTTCGACCCGCCAGATGGATTGCAAGCCTTGATTCACTTGCGCCAGCACCCAGAGGCCGGACTGCCCCGGGCGCGTGTCGAGGGCCAGATCGTAGGTGTTTGACGCGCCGGGCAAGCGCTCGCTGGAGGCGGGGCCCACCACGACGGCCTGGGTGGCTGGGCCAGCCGTCAGGCGCACCAGGTTGGGGGGCCACGGGGTGACACTGCCCGCCCCCCGCTGGGTGGCCAGGTAGAGGTCGGCGCCGAAGCGACGCATTCCGCCAATGACCATACCGGGCGTGGCATAGGGCTGCCAGGTGAAGGCGTTCAGGTCCGCATCGACCGGACTGCCACGCTGCAACGTGGTGACGTCCGCCAACAGCACCGCTGAGCTGCCGGGTTCGCGCGTCACCCCGTAGAAACCATTGCCCACATCAGACGTCGCGACCGGGGTCGCGCGCAGGGTGCCGGTCCAGGTATCGAACACGCGCAATTCCGTCGAGTAGGCGAGTAGCATGTAGCGGTTGTCGTAGGCCTCGGCGTACCAGCGTGAGACTTCTGGGGGGGAGGTGGCGGCCCGGTTCATATCGACCAGCTGGAAGCGCGAGGGGCGCGTCGGCCTGGGGGTGGATGCACGGGAACCGCCGCTGCGAAGCGTGGGCACCCAGGCGCCGGCGGGGCCCTGCAGGGCGATCGCCCGGGGCAGCAGGCCGAAGCGGAGCGTTCCATCGGCGTCGATGTCGGGCGGGTCGAGCGGGAAGTCCGCGGCCGTGATCGGGGCGAGCCCCGTCGCCAGGGCGATCGGCGCCTCGCTCAGGCGGGCCAGCTCGTCTCGCAGCCGGCGACTCAAGCCGTCGAAGCTGCCCAGCTGGGCCAGCGCGGCGCGCAGCGGCTGCGGGTCGGTCAGTTCGCCCTGGTCACTCAGGCCGGTCAGCAGGGCAGGGGCGAGCGGGGCACGCCGGGCCAGCGCCTGGTCGATTTCCCGCTGGGCCTGCTCGACCAGTCCGAGCAGGGCCGTCAGCCCGGCGGCGCCGAGCGGGGGAGGCCCGGCCAGGCGCAGTTTCAGCAGGCCGTCGAAGGCCATGGCTGCCGCGGTGGAGGCCGGGCTCAGCACCAGCTGGAGGGGCGGCGCCGGGGTGGCGGCCTGACGCAGCCGGTAGCGGTTGAGGCCACGGTCAGCCGGGGACGAAGGTGAAGCCAGCAGGGCGACCCAGGTGTGGTCCTCGGCCCGGGCCACCAGCTTGACCACGCCCTCCGGCCGCAGGGGCGTGAGCAGCAAATCGAAGTTGCCCTCGGCGTCGGCCCGCAGGCTGCCGGTGGCCACCGCATCGTGGGCGGGGGTCTCGCCGTGACGGAGTGGCAGCGACTGGCCCGTGGCGAGGTCGTAGGCGCTCAGAGCCGCCCCGGCGACCCGCTGCCCCTGGCGCGTCACGTAACCCTGAACACGCACGCGGGTGGTCTGGGTCGGGGCGGGAGAAAGGGACGGCGAGGCCATTCCGCTGCTCGAGGGGCTGGCCGCAAGGGGCGGCGGCGCTGCGGAGAGTTCGCTCGGCGTGGGCGCCGGGGCAGTTGGCGGGGTGGTCGTCGGCGCGGGGGCGCAGCTGACGAAACCCAGCGAGAGGGCCAGCGTCACCAGGGCCTGTCGGGTTTCAAGCTTGAAGGACGACATGCGACCACCTCCGAGGTTGCTGATCGGCTTGCCAGAACGATACCAGGTCGCAGGCGCTCTTGTCGCTTCCGGACGGAGGGTGGGCCTCACCAGCAGGCCCGGCCTCCTTCGTCACGGAGCTGGGGCTTGCAATGGCTGAGTGGCCTCCGTGTAAACTGTCTCCTGGCTGGTGTTGGGCGCGATGACGTGCGACATCCGCTGCCCATACAGCGCGCGTGGCTGTTCTTTTCGCGCGATGCGCTGTCAGCTTGGTCGACACATCAGTGAAGGCGTAAGATAGCCCGGAGGTTCCCCTTGCCCAGCCCTGACGAGACCCTGGAGGCCATCGCGGCCGCCCTGGCCGCCCCCTGGACGCCCGAGACCCTGGAGGCCATCAACCAGGCCATGCAGGCGCTCGGCCGTGGGGTCCCCAGCCCCTGGGGGGCCGCCGAGCCGTTGTCTCCGGATGCCACGGCCCCGGCCGGCAGCTGGCTCAGCGCCGAGCAGGCGCTCTCGGCGTGGCGCGATCCGGAGCGCCTCGGCTATGACGCCGTCAGTGCGCTCTACAATGCCCGGGAGGGCCTGGTCTCGGCCCGCGAGGCGCTGTGCGAGGGCGCGGTCGACCATGCGGCCGCGATCACCCAGCTCGAATGGGTGGCCGATCGGCTGAGCTGGGCCGGTACCTGCGCCGCCGCGGCTGCGGAGGCTGCGCTGAAGGGCGATCGCCGCTGAGTCCCCGGCCCGGAACAAACGGGCCGCCGCCCTCCTCCGCCCCCCTTCAGCCTTGGCTCGGGAAATGTTATCATCAGATTAAGCGGTCGCGATGGCGCGGTCGGAGTATCCCGCATCCGGGTGCGAGGCTCAGTGCCGAAGCTGGCTTCCCGATGCGATCGCCGGTCCTGGCCGGCTTTTCGCGGAGGCCACCATGTCCGCCGATTGGGCCCACGACGCCATCGTCTATCACCTCTACCCCCTCGGTGCCCTGGGGGCCCCGCCCCGACAGGATCTGCGCCGGGCCCCGGTGAATCGCCTGGTTCAGCTGCGCGACTGGATTCCGCACTGGCAGGCGCTGGGTGTGAACACGCTCTACCTGGGCCCGCTGTTCGAGTCGAGCACGCACGGCTACGACACCATCGATTACTTCCGGGTCGACCGGCGGCTCGGCGACAACGCGGCGCTGGCTGAGCTGGTGCGCGAGCTGCACGCGGCCGGCTTCCGGGTGCTGCTGGATGCCGTGCTCAACCACGTCGGGCGAGGCCACGCGGCCTTCCGCGACCTGCAGGCCCACGGCGCGCGCTCGGCCTTCGCCCCCTGGTTCAAGGGGCTGCGCTTCGATCGCGGCAACCCGGCCGGCGACGCCTTCGATTACGATACCTGGGCGGGGCATCATGACCTGGTCAAGCTCGACCTGACGCAGCCGGCCGTGCGCGACCACCTGTTCGAGGCCGTGACGTTCTGGATCCGGACCTTCGACATCGACGGCCTGCGGCTCGATGCGGCGGACGTGATGGACCTCGACTTCCTGCGCGACCTGGCGGCCCATTGCAAGGCCCTGCGGCCCGACTTCTGGCTGATGGGCGAGGTGGTGCATGGCGACTACAGCCAGTGGGCCAACCCGCAGGCGCTCGATGCGACCACCAACTACGAGGCCTACGATGGCCTGCACAAGGCCCACAACGCCCGCGATTACGGCCGGATCGCGCACGCGCTGGAGCGCCAGTTCGGGCCGAGCGGGGTCTATCGGGGCTTGCCCCTCTACAGCTTTGCCGACAACCACGACGTCGACCGCATCGCCAGTCTGCTGAAACGCCCGGCCCACCTGTTTCCTCTGCACGTGCTGCTGTTCACGATGCCGGGGGTGCCGTCGGTCTACTACGGCAGCGAGTGGGCGTTGCCCGGCAAGAAGGGCAAGCACACGGATGCCCCGCTGCGACCGGCGCTGCAGCCGCCCCAGGCGGGGGATGCGCGGCAGAACCACGAGCTGGCCCGGGCGATCGCCCGCCTGACCCGCCTGCGCGGTCAGGTCCCGGCGTTGCGACGGGGCGATTACCGGTCACTGGCTGCGACGCCCGAACAACTGGTCTTCGAGCGCCGTTACGGGACGTCCGCGGCCCGCGTGGCCGTCAATGCCTCGGAGCGCCCGGTGACCCTGACGTTGGAGCCGCTGGACGGGCACGAGGGGCACTGGGTCGACCTGCTGAATCCGGGCGAGCGCTTCCCGGTGCGTCGCGATCGCCCGGCAGCCGCGACGCTCTATCCCACCTGGGGGCGCGTGCTGGTCTTCGAGCCGGCGCGGGTGGGCTGATTCAGTCGCGAGCAGCGCAACGTGGTGGGTATTGAGGTAACGGCGGCTTGACCTCGGCTTCAGGGGGCCGCTCGCGAACTGCGCGATGGGGTGCGTTGCAAGCAGGCTAAGACCTGACGGGCGCTTCCGGGCTCACGGCCAGGCGTCCCGCGAGCCAGGCCTGGGCGGCGGCCTGGGCCAGAGGCGGGATCTCGTGGCCGCCCGGGTGCGGCACGACGGTCGGGTTCAGGCCCCAGGCGCGCAACTGGGCCACGCTCTCCTCCAGCCAGGCCGTCGGGAAGAGTGGATCCAGCATCCCGAGCGTCAGGAAGACCGGCAGCGCGCGGGCTTCGGGCGGTGGGGAGGGCCAGTCTGCCGGCAAGCCGCGCGGCAACAGGCCGCTGAAGGCCAGCACGCCGGCCACCTCCTGCGGGTGGTGAAGCCCGTAGGACAGCGCCACGAAAGCGCCCTGGCTGAAGCCCGAGAGGTAGACCGGGCGCGTCGCCATGCCGGGCAGGGCGCGCAGCGCCGCGAGCCACTCGCTCAGACGCTGCTGGGTCGCACGAAAGGAGTCCGCCACCGGGTGACCCGGGCGGTGCAGTGCATACCAGGCGTGCCCGGGTGGGTAGGGGTGAGGGGCGCGCGGGAAGACCAGCACGGCGCGGGTGGCCCAGGGGGCGTAGAGCGGCACCAGGTCGCCCTCGTCCGCCCCGATGCCGTGCATGGCCACCAGCAGTGGGGCATCGGGCGGCGCCTGTTCCGCCATCACCAGGGTTTTCAGACCGCTCAGTTCCAGCTGCACGCGCGACTCCTCGCCTTTATCCCGCCGAGACCTGCACCAGCACCTTGATCGCGCGCCGCTCGTCCATCGCGCGGTAGCCCTCCGGCACCCCGGCCAGGTCGACCACCATGTCGAGCACGGGCCCCGGGTCGAGCTGGCCGGCCAGCACGTCCGCGAGCAGTTCGGGCATGTAGGCCCGCACCGGGGCAATGCCCCCGCGCAGGCCGATGTTCGCGCTGAACAGGCCCAGCAAGCCAGGGGCCTCCCCGTGCGGGACGCCGACGTAGCCGACGGTGCCGCCGGGGCGGGCCGCGCCGATCGCCGTGCGCATCGATTCGCTGGTGCCCACGCATTCCAGCACGTGGCGAGCGCCCCCGTTGGTCAGTTCCTGGACGGCCTGCGCGGCGTCCTCACCGCGCACCGTGACCTCGTCCGTCGCGCCGAACCGACGGGCGATCGCCAGCCGCTCCGGGTTGCGCCCCAGCATGATGATGCGCTCCGCCCCGAGGCGCCGGGCCGCCAGCACCCCGCACAGCCCGACCGCGCCATCGCCCACGACGGCCACCGTGGACCCGGGCCCCACGCCGGCCATGCGCGCGGCGTGATGACCGGTGCCCATCACATCCGTCAGCGGCAGCAAGGCGCGCAACAGCGCGTCGTCGTGCACCACCTCGGGGGGCAGCTTGAGCAGCGTGCCATCGGCCAGCGGCACGCGCACGGCTTCGCCCTGACCACCATCCTGCTCGAGTCCGCCCCAGAAGCCGCCGTGACGGCATGAGGTGGTCAGGCCGTCGTGGCAGAAGTCGCAGGTGCCGTCGGAATAGGTGAACGGGGCGATCGCCCAGTCGCCCACCGCGAAGTGTCGCACCTCGCTGCCGACCGCCTCGACGCGGCCGAGCAGTTCGTGTCCCATGCGCGAGCCCGCCGGGCGGCCGCCGTGGCGGTAGGGCCAAAGGTCGCTGCCGCAGATGCAGGCGTGGGTGACGCGCAGCAGCACGTCCGTCGGGGCCTTCAGGGTGGCATCCGGCACTTCCTCGATGCGGAGGTCCATAGGACCGTGGAGAACGGCAGCGCGCACGAGAGGCCTCCTCAGCGTTGAGTGACGGGCGACGACAGACGCCACCCTAGCACAATCCCATCCGGGCGTCAGTGCTTGGAAAATTGCGTATGGCCGTGAGGTTCGGGCCTCGCGGGCCTGCCTGGCGCGGCCACCCGGTGTCATCAGCCTTGAGCGGCGGATTAACCAGCTCTCTTGGGGGGCCGCCTGGCGCCTCCGTCGTTTGACACCACCGGCGCCTCGGGGTCGAATGGGGAGGAAGCAGCAAGGCCCGATCGGGCAGAGGGACGTCGTGGCGCGTTGGATGTGGATCGGGGCCGTGTGCCTGACGGTGGGGGGAGCGGTCGGGCTCTGGTGGACGCAGGCGGGTGGCGCGCCGCGGCCTTCGTACACCACGGCGATCGCCGAACGAGGCCCCATCGAGGCCAAGGTGTCGGCCGCCGGCACCGTCTCGGCGCTGGTCACGGTGCAGGTGGGCAGCCAGGTGTCCGGCCGCATCGCGAATCTGTATGTCGACTTCAATGACACCGTGCGCAAGGGGCAGACCCTGGCCCGGCTCGACCCGCGCCTCTTCGAAGCGGAACTGGCAAGGGCCGAAGCGTCCGAGGTGTCGGCCCGCAGCGCGCTGGCGCGGGCCCGCATCGACGCGGAGCAGGCCGCTCGACAGCTGGCGCGCTCTGAGACCCTGTGGGGGCGCCGCCTGATCGCCCGGGCCGACCTCGACGCGGCCCAGGCCAGCGCGGACGTGACGCGGGCCCAGGTGGAGGCCGCGCGGGCCCAGGTGTCGCAGGCTGGGGCGCAGGCGGCCCAGGCGCGGCTCAACCTGGCCTACACGACGATTGCCTCGCCGATCGACGGCACGGTGATTGCCCGCTCCGTCGACGTCGGACAGACGGTGGCGGCCTCGCTGCAGGCCCCGACGCTGTTTCAGATTGCCCAGGACCTGCGCAAGGCCCAGGTGCTGGCCGCCATCTCGGAAGCCGATGTCGGCAAGATCCGCGCCGGCATGCCCGCCGAGTTCACGGTGGCGGCCTATCCCGGCGAGCCTTTCTTGGGCAAGGTGCGCCAGCTTCGCAATGCGGCGCGAACGGAGCAGAACGTCGTCACCTACGATGCCGTGATCGACGTCGACAACGCGGCCTTCAAGCTGCGGCCCGGCATGACGGCCAATGTGGCCTTCACCTGGGCCGCGCAGAAAGAGGCCCTGCGTGTGCCGAACGCGGCCCTGCGCTTCTCTCCGGCCGGCGAGGAGCGTGGTGAAGGGGGCGTCAGGCCGCGCCGCCAGAAGCTCTCGGAAGACCCCACCCGCCGCCGCGTCTGGGTGCTGCGTGGCGGGGAGCCCGTTGCCGTACCGGTCCAGACGGGCATCACGGACGGCAGCCAGACCGAGATCGTGAGCGGGGATTTGCAGGCGGGCGACGCGGTGGTGACGGAAGCCGCGGGCGACGGAGCCGCCGGAGGCGGGGCGGGCCGAGCGCGCTCCGGCGGGCCTCGCATGAGGTTCTGACGCGTCCATGGCCGCTCCACTCTTGCAACTGAGCAACCTCCGACGCGCCTACGGGGCGGGTGATTCCGTGGTGCGGGCTCTCGACGATGTGTCGCTGACGATCGCCGAGGGAGAGTTCGTCGCGGTCATGGGGGCTTCCGGGTCCGGCAAGAGCACCTTGATGAACGTGATCGGTTGCCTGGACCAGCCGGATGCGGGCCGTTACGAGCTGGCCGGACGGGACGTCTCCCGACTCGACGCCGCCGCCCTGGCGGACCTGCGCAACCAGGCCCTGGGCTTCGTGTTTCAGAGCTTCAACCTGCTGCCGCGCACGTCCGCCCTCGAGAACGTCGAATTGCCGCTGGTGTACGCGGGGGTGCCTGCCCGGGAACGACGCACGCGGGCGCTGGAAGCGCTCGACCGCGTCGGCCTGGCATCTCGGGCCCATCACCACCCCAATCAACTCTCAGGTGGGCAGCAGCAGCGGGTGGCGATCGCCCGGGCGCTGGTCACTCGTCCGCGCCTGATCGTGGCCGACGAGCCCACCGGGGCGCTCGATTCGCGCACTTCGGTCGAGATCATGGCGCTGTTCCAGGCGCTCTGGCGCAACGGCATCACGCTGGTGATGGTGACGCACGAGGCCGACATCGCGGCCTGCGCCGGTCGGGTGATCGTGATGCGCGATGGCCGCGTCTTCTCGGATGAGCGCCAGGCGCCGCGGGAACTGGGCCAGGCGGGAGGCGCGGCATGACGCTGTGGCAGACCGTCCGCATCGCCCTCAAGGCGCTGTTGCGCAACAAGCTGCGCTCCTTCCTGACGGTGCTGGGCGTGATCATCGGCGTCGGAGCCGTGATCGCGATGGTGGCCATCGGGGAGGGCGCCAAGGCCCAGGTTCAGGCCCAGTTCGCGACCATGGGCTCGAACCTGATGGTGCTCGTGCCCGGATCGTCGTCATCCGGTTCCGGCGTGCGCGGGGCGGCCGGCTCAGCCTCGACGCTGACCTGGGACGATGTCCGGGCCTTGAAACGCGACATTCCCGCCGTGGCCGCCACCTCGCCCCAGTTGCGGGCGGGGGCTCAGGTGGTCTGCCAGGGGCAAAACTGGGCCACGACCATCACGGGGGCCAACGAGGCCTTCTTTCCCATTCGCAACTGGCGCATCCAGTCGGGCGCCTTTTTCACCGACGCGGAGGTCGAGGGACGCGCGGCGGTGGCGGTGGTGGGCGCGGTGGTGGCGGATGCGCTGTTCGGAGCCGGCTATGACCCGGTCGGGCAGATCGTCATGATTCGCAACGTGCCGTTTCGGGTGGTGGGCCTGCTGGCGCGCAAAGGGCAGTCGGCCATCGGACAGGACCAGGACGATGTCGTGGTCGTGCCCTACACCACCTTCCTGACGCGGATCCAGGGTGGATCGGGCCGTTTCGTCGGGGGCAGCGTGCTGGTGCAGGCGCGTTCCGCGTCCGAGATGGCGCGCACCGAGGCGGCGGTCACGGCCCTGCTGCGCGATCGGCACCGGTTGCCGCCGGGCGAGGAAGACGACTTCACGATCCGGAACCTGTCCGAGTACGCGGCCGCCAGCCAGGAGGGGTCACGGACCTTCACTCTGCTGCTGGCCAGCATCGCGGCCGTCAGCCTGCTGGTCGGCGGCATCGGCATCATGAACATCATGCTGGTCTCCGTGACGGAGCGAACGCGCGAGATCGGCCTCCGGATGGCGCTTGGGGCCCGCCCGGCGCACATCCTGCAGCAGTTCCTGATCGAGGCGGTGGTGCTGTCGGCCATTGGTGGGCTGGTGGGCCTGGGCACCGGCTATGGGGTCGGCAAGACGCTCGGCAGCCAGTTCGGCTGGCCCGTTACCTTTTCGCCGGGGGTGGCGGTGCTGGCGGTCGCCTTCGCGGCGGTGGTCGGGGTGGCCTTCGGGCTTTACCCTGCCCTGAAGGCCGCTCGCCTGAAACCGATCGACGCCCTGAGGTTCGAGTGATGCGCATCGTGATAGCCTTGTCCCTGGCCGGGGCCCTGCTGGCTCCCGTGGCGGTGCTCGCCGCGCCTGCTGCCCCGACCTTGACGCTGGAGCAGGCGGTTTCGCTGGCATTGTCCCATCAGCCGCAACTGGCGCGGGCCCGGGCTGACCTGGCGGGTGCTCGGGCAGGGGTTCGCCAGGCCGAGGGCGTGCTGGGGCCGCAACTCTCGCTCGCCACCAGCTACCAGCTTGGCCCGGCCCGGCAAAACGTGAACCAGGTGGGCGTGCCCGTCACGAACCTGGGTACCTATGCGGCGGGCCTTTCCGCGGACCAGCTGCTCTTCGACTTTGGCCAGGGGTGGCGTCGGGCGCAGGCCTCCGCCAGTCAGGCCGAGGCGCAGGCCCGGAACGTGCGCGGCACGGAGCAGGAGGTGGTGCTGCAGGTGCGCACCGCTTATTTCGCGGCGCAGGCCAGCGAGGCGCTGCTCGGCGTGGCACGCGACACCGTCGCCAACCGGCAGCGGCAGGAGGGGCGCGTGCGCAGTCTGGTGGAGGTGGGATCCAGGGCCCCGATCGAACTCGCGCAAGCCACGCGCGATCTGGCCCGGGCGCGCCTGGACCTGATCAATGCCGACAGTGGCCTGCAGCTGGCCCGAGCCCAGCTGGCCCAGGCCATGGGGCGGCCGCCGGCCGATGGTTTCAGGCTCGCGCCGGCCTCGATGCCCCCCGTGGCGGGTGAAGAGCACCCGCTGGCGGCGCTGGTGGCCGAGGCACTGGCCAATCGTCCCGACGTGGCCGCCCTCGAGGCCCGCGTGCAGGCCCAGTTGCTGACCTTGGAGGCCGCCGAGCGTGCCACCCTACCTGGCCTGCGGGCCAGCGCCGGGGCGGGGACCAACGGCTCGCCTGTCGGCACCCCCAACAACTTCTGGAATCTCGGCGTGGGATTGAGCTGGCCCCTCTACACCAGTGGTCAGCGTGAGGCTCAGGCCGAGGCGTCGCGGGCCAGCTTGGAGGCTGTTCGGGCTGAAGCCGAAGGCTTGCGGCAGCAGGTGCGGCTGGCGGTCGGGCAAGCGCAACTGCGCGTGGCCACCGCGCGGGCGGCCACCCAGGCCGCCGATGCGGCCACCCAGGCGGCCTGGCGTCAGCTCCAGCTGGCCGAGGGACGCTACGCGGCGGGCCTCGGCTCGATTTTGGAACTCGGCGATGCGCAGCTGGCCCACGCCAGCGCCCGGGCGCAAGGGATTCAGGAGCGCTTCAACCTGGCGACGGCCCGGGCGGCGCTGCTACGGGCGCTTGGGCGGGAGTGAGGCGATCGCCGCCGAACGGCTCACGCGGGTGGCCGTTGGTCGGTCGTGCTCGCGCTGCCACCGGAGGGTCTCGCTGCCAGCCAATTGGTCAAGTCTTCAGGCCTCCCGAAATCCAGCAGGTCTCCGCAGAGGGTTTCCAGTTCCTCGATGCTCAGCGCCTCCAATTGCTGGAGCCCCTCGGGGCCAGGCAGCCCCGTGCGGCGTCCGAGTTGAAGCGTCACGACGCGCAGAACCTCTTGCTTGCGGCCTTGTTGAAGCCCCTGTTGAAGCCCCTGTTGAAGCCCCTGCTCGAGCCCTTGCTCCATCCCACGCGCCATCCCGCGTTCAAGCCCCTCCTTCTCGATGCGCTTCTTCGCGAGTTCGATCCAGCCGGAAATGTCATTCAGGGCCATTTTTACCTCGGGGGTCAGGGACAACGGCGAAGCCAGAGCCAGCAGCAGCATCTCATGGTAGCCGACGCGAAGGTCCTCAGGCAACGCCTCCAGGGCAGCGAGAGCCGCTGTCAGCATCGGCCGATCGTCCGGACCTCGGCAGGTCACCAGGGCCCGTAAAACAGCGGCGTGCGCCTCAGCGCCGGGCGCCTCCACGTCACCCTCAGGGCCCAGCACCAGCGGAACAACCTGGCTGCCGCCCGGTCCTAGCGGGATGGGGAGGGAGGCCCAGCGGGCGACGTGGGCGTCTGGCGTGACGACGACGAGCGCAACAGGACAGTCGTGGCGGGCGTGGAGCGCCGCGACGTAGGTCGGCCAGCTCTTGCGCTTGCGCAGGTCCACACGCAACTGGACCTCGACCACGATGGCGAGGTCTGGGGCTTGCTCTGGCCCCGAAATCAACACCATGTCGGCGCGCCGTTCGGCAGGAAGTGGGGCCGTGAGCGTCGAATCCACCACGCGCACGGGACCATCGGCCCGCACGCTGTCGTCGAGGGCCCGGATGTGAGCGGTGATGAGTTCGGGTGCATCTCGCAGCAGGGCAAGCAGCGCTTCGTGGTGGAGGGAAGGAGGCATGGGGCATGCATCGCCCCGAGCCTTGCTCTGCGTGCGCGAATCACCGCCTGTTCAGGGGTTGTATGTGGGGGCCTGGTTTCGGGGCGTCTCACTCGGTCAGGCGGAGACGTGGCTAGGGGGATGGCAACGCTCTCGGCGGCTCGAACTTCAGGCCCTGCAGCATGCGATCGAAGGTCCCTCGGTCCAGGCCGGTGGTGTACAGCATGTAACGTGCTTGCTTGGTGGCAGGGTGCTGCAGGTGCGCCACCAGCACCTCCTGTGGTCGACCGAAGAAATGCGAGGTGCGGCCGGCGCTCACCGTCTGACCCGCCACCTGCAGCTGCCAGGTCTCCGCATAGGCCATTGGCCCCCGGTCGCGGAGGGGGGGACCTTGGAAGTGGAACAGGTGAATGGCGCCACCCGTGGCGTTCGCGTAACGCCGAAAGCGCTCCACTGCCGGTTCGCCACCTGGAATCGCCGACGGAATCGATTCCTCGGAGTCCGACGCCAGGGCGAAGCCCGGCGGCAACTGGAGGGTGATCCCAGGCAGACGCGCCTCGACCGCTGGATTCATGAGTTTCCCGGCCTCCGCTACCAGAGGCGTGGCGAGAAAGAGCCAGGCCCCCACGCTGAGGAGGCCGATGCGCCAGGTCCGCCGAGGGGTTCCGTGTCGGCCCGCTCGAGCAGGCAAGCCTTGATGCACGACGTCACGCGTGAGGGCTTTCGTCACGCTGCTGACGGCCAGCGTGGACGGGCACACGGAGGCAGGCGGCTTCATTCATCAGGGCGCTCCAAACAATTTACGGTAGAAGGCCCAGTGGTTGTCGCCCAGTCCCGCGACCAGCTTCGGTATTTCGTGCGAGGCTTGCGGAACCATCCTGTACTCGTGGGGGATGCCAAGGCTTGTGAGCAGGTCGTGGAAGGCGACGTTCTTCTGGTAGCTCTGGTCGGCATCGCCCACGACGACTCGGATGGGACCAAAGGTCTTCAAACTCGCCGCATTCGCCTCCGCCAGACGCCAGGGACTGACGGCCACGTAATAGTCCATGCTGCCGAAAACATAGGTCATCAGAAAGGCACGGGCCTCCGGATCCGTATCGGCCCGGGCTCCCTCGAATTCCAGGTCCAGGGGGCCACCCGCGAACATCGAGATGCCGGCAAACAGCTGTTGGTACTTGAAGCCCAGCCGGCCCGCGCCGTAGCCGCCCATGCTGAAGCCTTCGATCACGCGCCCCGCTCGCTCGGCCTTGGTGCGGAACTGCCGGTCGATCTCAGGAATCAGGTCCTGAATCACCATGGTCTCCACCTTGCGGGCCCCATCGAAGCTGTTCACCCATTGGCTGCGGGGCAGCCCGTTGGGGTAAACCACCAGCATCGGTGGAATCTTTCTGGCCTTGATGGCATCGTCGACGATCTTGGTGAAGGGCGCCAGGCCTGCATCGCCGCCTCCCGTGCCGTGCAGCCAGTACAGCACCGGAAAGCGTCTGGTCGTTTCGGTCTGGTAGGTCGGCGGGGTGTAGATGTGGTAGCTGACCTTTCCACCCACCGTCGCACTGTTGAAGGTGCGATAGGTGACGCCCGCGGCCGTGACCGGGGGGCGTTCCCACAGGAAGTCGTCGGCTTTGGGCACCACGACAGGCGACTGGCCCGGATTTTTGGAAGGCGACGGCAGGGGACTGCTGATGGCAGGGGTGTCGCTTCCCTTCGGCGCAGCTGTCGCATTCGGCGTGGCCGGTGACGCGGGGGCGGACGTCGGCGTGGCGATCGCCCCCGTGGGGGTGGCGATCGCGGTTGTGGGCGTGGCCGATGCCTCGCGCGCGAGCTCGGCCTGCAAGGCGTCCATTTTCTGTGTTACCGCCCGCAGCTCCTGCTGCATCTGGCTCAGCGTGCTCAAGATTTCTTGGTTCTGCTGAACCAGTTGGCGCAAGCTCTCTCGCACCTGCACCGGGTTGCTGAAGTCCGGCAGCTTGCCCGCGCGCAAGGCCCCCGCCACCCGCGTCCGCAACGTCTGGAAGCGCGCCGGGTTCAATTCCCCCATGTCGCCGCCGGGCAAGCCTTCGAGCACGGCCGAGGTCACCATGGTGGTGGCGGGGTCGATGGCCGCGCTGGCGCCCAGGTCCGTCACCTTGACCAGGGTGCGGAACTGAGCCGTTTTTCCGCTTGCCTGCGGCGTTTCAGCGACGACCATGTAGCTGTAGCCAGGCGGCACCTTCTGGAAGGTGTAGCGGCCTTGCGCATCGGTTCGCTCCTCCGCAATGCCGGGCAACGCAGCCCCTGCGCCGTCCGCCAGGAACACGCGTACATTGCCGGCGGGACGCAACCTGACGGGCGCCTCGGTATCGGCGGCCGCGAGTCGGTAAGCCGCGCTGTCCTCCGCCGGCACCTCGACGGTTCCGCTCAGGACCACACGGGGCGCAAGCGAGGGCGACGG
>JAYKJB010000089.1 GCA_035285325.1 Candidatus Sericytochromatia bacterium | reverse complement strand
TGCAGGTCTATCGGCCTTTCTATCAGGTGCCGCCACGCCGCAGCGTGACGGTCACGGCCGGCGCCCCGCAGGACCTCGGCATCACCAAGCTGACCAGCACGGTGGCCTACTTCGGCAAGGTGTCCGGCCTGGTCAAGGACGAGGCCGGCAACCCGGTCGACGGCGCCGTGGCCCAGCTCGACCCACCCGTGACCGACAGCCAGTTCACCGATGCCACCGGCAACTTCACGCTCGACCGGATCCTGCCCGGTGAGTACAGGCTGACCATCGCGGCCGGTGGGTTCAAGCCGGTGATCGTGCCTGTGATGGTCGACAACAAGCCGAACTTCACGGTGACGCTGCCGGAGGCCATCACCCTGACCAAGGGCAATGCCAAGACCGAGCCGCCGGCCATCAAGCCGCTGGATTCCGGGATCCTCAAGCCCGAGATCGTCAAACCATTGGAATCGTCCACCAGCAAACCGAAAGATCCGCTGCCTCTGCCTGGCTCGCCGACCACGCCGCCCACCGTCAAGCCGGTCGGTGAGGAAGACTTGCCGGTAGACCCCTTGCCCAAGCCGGGCGCCATGCTGCCGCAGCTGGCCGGCAATCCCAACGTACGCCTGTTCCGGCCGGATCCCAGCCTCAAGCTGATCGACGTCAAACTGGCCCGCGCGGTGGCCGAGCGTTACCTGACCTCCCACATCGGGCCCAACGGGCTCTGGGCGGAAGGGGCGCGCCTGGCAGCGGGCGAGCCGCTCGCCTTGCGGGATGGCTTCAATCCGACCGCGCCCGGCGCGTACGAGTTCCTGGTCGAGGCCAAGGGGGGCCCTGCCGGCCACATCGTGGTCAACACCTCCAAGGAAATGGTGCCGGTTCCCGAGTCCAGCAGCGAGGGCCAGGGCCATCGTGCCAGCTTGCTCGAGTCGTTCCGCCAGACGCACAAGCGTGAGCCCAAGGTACCCGTGTTCTACCGTTTTTCGACCTTCTCCTGGGCACTCGAGGATGGGGCCGACCGCAAATTCGCCAAGTTGGCGGTTGATGACTTCTCCTTCGACGCCTTCCGCGGCGGCAAGCGAGACTTGATGGAACTGCCCGGGCAGCGCGAGCTGATCAAGCGGCTCTGGACGGCGGCGGAAACGGGCGCGGCGCCGCCCAAGCGCTACGGCCTCAATTTCTGGGGCACGGACTACTATTCCAAGAACCTCACCGGGGTGCCGCAGTACACGCAACACAGCTACAACGGCTGTGCGGTCGGCTGTGGTCCCACCGCCTGGGGCATGGTCTATGGTTACTGGGAAGGACGTGGCATCGACACCATCGCGGGGGCTTCCTCCGGAAACACCAGCGACAATGCCAACACGCGGGCCATGATGGAAAAGATCAACGGCTACGTGAAGACCACCTGCAGCGGCAGCAGCGGCGGCACCATGTGGTACGACGAACCGGATGGGCAGAAATGGGGCGACAACGACCGGGGCCTCACCGTCGGCGTGGCGATGCGCTACATGTCCGACTACTCCGAGTTCTCCATGTTCAAGCACCTGAAGTCCGCCATCAACGACGGCAAACCCCCCATGCTGGGCTTCTATGACACGCCAAACACCAACGGCGGGGGCCACGCCGTCACGGGCTACGGCTACTGGCAGAAGGATGCCTTCGGCTGGTGGGACGACGTGGAAACCATGCGTGTCAACAGCGGCTGGTCGAGCCCCAGGACGCTCAACCTCACGCTGGGGGACAACGGCCTGGTCCTGAAGTGGGTCATGCGCGTGAGCGTGAACAACTGAGCCTGGCGCTCTGCCCCCGGTACGGGCCCTCGCGACACGATCGCGGGGGCCTGTTGGCTGAGGCCGGTCAGGCGGGGACGGCCGCGTCCTCGTCCTGCGGCAGCACCACCGAGGAGACGCACTGGGCCGGGTCGAAATGCTCCTGCAGCAGCACGTTGGCCTGCTCGCGGGTCATGGCGGCGAGCATGTCCGGAACGGCGAAATAGTCCGCGTTCTGGAAGGCGGCCTCGGTGACCTGGTTGGCGATCGCCTCGGGGCTGTTCAGCGTGTAGAGGTAGTCGCCGATCTGCTTGTGGCCGGCGCGCACGAATTCATCCTCCGGGATGCCGTCGCGCACGAAGGCTTCCAGCGCCGCTTGCACGGCCTCTGTCAGGGCCTGCGGGTCGTCCGTTTCGGCCCCGAGGTACGAGAAACCGTAGCCGTCGCCCACCTCGTAATCGTAGGAGAGCGCGTCATCAATCAGGCCGCGGTCGAGCAGGTCCTGGAACAGCACCGAGGAGCGCCCGAACACGACATCCTGAATCAGCCCCATGAGCAGTTCCCGATGCAGGTGTTCGGCCTCGGGGATGGCCTGCTTGTCCTTCCAGCCCAGCACGACCAGCGGGCGCGACACCGCCAGCTTCACGCGGTGCTGCTGGCGGGCCACCGTGGCCGGTTCCGCCACCCGATGGCGCACGATCGGCCGGGGCGGCGCGTAGGCCTTGCGGGCCTGATTGTCCCGGATGCGCTGCATCATGGTCTCGGCGTCGAAGTCGCCCACCACGCACAGCCGCATGTTGCTCGGGTGGTAGAAGGTCTCGTAACAGGTCATCAGGGCCTCGCGATCGATCCGGCCGATCGACTCGACCGTGCCCGCGATGTCGATGCGCACAGGGCTTTCCACGAACAGGTTCTCGAGCAGGTGGCGGTAGGCGCGCCAGAAGGGCATGTCGTCGTACATGCGAATTTCCTGCTCGATGATGCCCTTTTCCTTCTCGACGTTCTCCGGCGTCAGATGCGGCCGCTGCACGAAGTCGAGCAGGGTCTCGAGGTTGGTTTCAATCTCGTCGGTGGCCGAAAACAGGTAGGCCGTGCGGGTGTGGCTGGTGAAGGCATTGGCCGAGGCCCCCTGGGTCGAGAAGGTGTGGAAGATGTCGCCCCACTCCTCTTCGAACAGCTTGTGTTCCAAGAAGTGGGCGATGCCATCCGTCACGCGATGCTCAGGTCCGTCGGCGAGCTGAAAATGGTTGTCGATCGAGCCGTAGCGGGTCGTGAAGACGGCATAGGTCTTGGCATAGCCGGGCTTGGGCACCAGCTGGACGGTCAGTCCGTTGGGCAGGGTTTCCTCGAAGATCCGCTCCTGGAGGGTCTCGAACGCACGGGTTTGCATGGCGGGCTCCTAGCTGGCGGTGGCGATCGCGTCGGGCAGGGGATCGCGCAGGAAGTAGACGGTGTCCAGGCTCAGCTTGTTGGCCACGGCCTGAATCTCGGCTCGCCCGATGACGGGCAGGGCGGCGGCCAGTTCCTCGACCGGGCGGGCCTGGCCGGCCACGATGGCCTCGAAGGCCAGGTTGATCAACGCGCCGGGGCTGTCGTTCGCCTCGCGGTAGGTGTTCAGCAGCATGGCCCGCGTCTGGTGCAGCTCCTCGTCCGTGATGGCCCCCTGTTGCAGGGCTTCCAGTTGCGCTTCGATCACCTTCAGGGCACGGGCCTCATGGGCGATGTCGATGCCGGCCTGGATGAACAGCGCGCCCTTGTGGGCGTCGTAGCGCGAACTGGTGGCGTAGGCCAGGCTCTCCTTCTCGCGCAGCGTCATGAACAGCTTGGAGTGCGAGAAGGCGCCCAGCAAGCCGTTGTACATCTTCATGGCGTAGTAGTCGTCGGATTCGATCCGCACCGGCGTGCGCAAGCCCAGCACCAGTTGCCCCTGGTTGACGTCGGTGTGTTCCGTGAGCTGGCGCGGCTGAGTCGGGGCGTGGCCGATCACCGGTGCCCACGGCGGACAGGCCGGCGCGCTCGGGCGCAGGCCGTTGAAGTGGAAGACCCGCTGCAACTCTTCCTCGACCGCCTGGGGGTTGACGTCACCCAGCACGAACATATCCATCGGGCTCTCCGCCAGCATGGCCTGGAATTCGGCTTCCAGAGCGGCCGGGTCGATCGCCGGCAGGTCCTCGATGCGGCCCCCGGAGAACAGGTGGTAGGGCTCGTCGCGGAACATCTCCTCCACGCAGCGGATGCGGGCATAGTGCGTCTTGTGGTTGAAGAGGCCTTCCACGCGCTTGCGCAGGGCCTCCTTCTCCAGTTCCACGAAACTGCTTTTGAGCAGGCCCCCTTCCCGCACGGGGTCGGTCAGCACGCCGTGAAAAAAGGCGATGGCGTCCTTCAGCAGTTCCGGTTTCCCTGGAATGTACTTGCCATTGGGCAGTTCCAGACGGAATTGAACGATCTGATTTTCGCCCAGCTTGAACACGTCGGCGTTCAGGTAAGAGCCGTACATCCGGTCCAGCTGGGCCTGCATCTGGCGCACGCTGGGATGCTGGGCCGTGCCGCGCGTGAGCACGTAGGGCAACAGCGCGCGCCGGGTGACCCGACCTGCTTCCAGCGGACAGCGAATGTTCAGGACCAGCGTGTTGGTCTTGAACTTGGTGGTGGAGAGGATATGGAGCCCCATCGTGGGATGGGACAAGCTGGTGAAACGCAAGGTTGCCTGCTTTCGCGCCGATGCGATGGCCTCGGGAGGCCGTGACGACGCCCCGATCGCCTGTCACTCTAGCAAACCCACGGGGGGCAAGCAAGCAAACGAGCGGGGTTTCGGCGGCCGGAGGAAAGCATCCGCCGCCAACCGGTTCAAGCACCGCTCGCGCTGCGCCGCGCCTGTTCCCAGGCCATCAGGCGTCGCACGGTGGCGTTTTCCAGCCAGAAATGATCCTCCCAGGGGAGGGCTGGCTGTGGCCGCTGCCCCACCAGGCCCACGTGTCCGCCCCCGTCCGTGATGGTGACGTGCAGCGTGGGGTGCTCCGGGAGGGCGTTCAAGGCGTGGCGCTGCGCGGCCAGCGGCACGAACGGATCATCGTCGGCCGTGATCAGCCAGGTTGGCACGGTGAGCCGGGCCAGGTGCGGACCTGGGCTGGCGGCGGCGTAGTAGGCCGCCGCATCCGGCAGGCCCACCGCGGGGGCCGTGATGAGGTGATCGAAATCAGACACGTGGCGGATGGCCGGGAAATGTTTCAAGGCTTCGCGGTGGCGAAGGCCCCCGCGTCCCTGCGCCACGAAGCGCCGCAGGGTCTCCTTCAGCAGCCAGACGAAGCGGGCGTCGTAAAAGCGATTGCGCGGCTCTCGCAGGGCGGCGGCTGCCGCCGCGAAGTCGAGTGGCGCGGAGATGCAGACAGCGCCGGCCACGTCGGGCGTGGGCGTGAGCCGCGCCAGCGCGTTTAGCACGATCGCGCCACCCAGCGAGAAGCCGGTCAGGTAAATCGGACCGTGGCCTTGCTCGTGCATGTGACGGACCACGTCGGCCACGTCGGCATAACCCACGCCGCTGGTCACGCCCGTGCCGAGATCCTCACTGCCGCCGGCGCCGCGCCAGTTCACGCGCAGGCTGTGGAAACCAGCGAGGTGAGCTTTGTGGCTCAAGCTGCGCATGGTGCCGCTGTCCGCCGACGATCCCAGACCGTGGAAGTGAATCACCAGGGGCGCCTCGCCCGGGGCGTGGGGCGCCAGGGGGTGCAGCCAGCCCAGCAGGTGGTCCCCATCGCTCAGAGGCAACGTCAGGCGCTGCTGGGCCCGCCACCAGGGCGATCGCCGCCGGTCCGGGCGCGGCAGCACCTCCGGCAAGATGGTCTGGAGATCCGGCTGGGCCAGCCCCCAGGCGGGTCGAAAGGGGGAGATGAGGCTTGCGTCCGGAGCCAGGGTAGAAGAGGGCATCGGTGGGCGTCCTCGCGGCGGCGAGCGGGCTCGGCCGGGTTCGGGGGGACCTCACGCTGCCTGAGATCCGCATGGTAACAAACCGGTGTCGTTTCGTCCCGGGGCGAAGGGGGCCTGCTGGCCAGCAGAGAATGCCCCAGAGACGCCTGGCTCAGGCGGATGGCGGTGAAGCCTCGTGATCACCCCCGACACGATCCTGCTGGCCTACGCGCAAGGTCTCTTCCCGATGGCCGACGAGGCGGGAGAGCTGGGCTGGTATCGCCCTCAGCAACGTGCGTTGCTCCCGCTCGACACGTTCCGCGTGCCACGCTCGCTGGCCAAGGTCATGCGCCGCGCGCCCTATCAGATCCGGTTCGACACGGCCTTCCCGCGGGTCATCGCGGCCTGCGCCGATCGCCCCGCGACCTGGCTATCACCTGAGATTCAGTCGGTCTTTTGCGCCCTGCACGCTCGGGGCCTGGCCCATAGCGTCGAGGCCTGGCGGGATGACGACCTGGTGGGCGGGCTGTACGGACTCGCGCTGGGCGGGGTCTTCTTCGGCGAATCGATGTTCAGTCGGGCCACCGACGCCTCCAAGATCTGCCTGGTGCACCTGGTCGCGCACCTGCGCGAACGGAACTTTGCCCTGCTCGATAGCCAGCTCTACAACCCGCACTACGACCGCTTCGGTCAGGTGCTGGTGCCGCACGTGGCGTTTCTGCCCGCTCTGCAAGCCGCCTTGCAGCGGCCGTGTCGCTTTTGATGGCCGTCACCCGGACACGTGCGAACTGGCCACACGTCCAAGCCGAACACGCCGCCAGGGAGCGAGGTGGTGACCCTTCAGGCGCCCAGACCTGTCGCGCTCACGCGGCCCGGGCTTGCAGGCGCAATAGCACTTCCAGCTGGGGTTCCCGCAGGACCTCCTCTTCCACCAGCAATTCCCCGAGGCGCTTGCCCGTGGCGCGTTGCAGTTGCAGTGCCACCACGATCTGGCGGGGCGACAGGAGCGCGAGTTCCAGCAGCAGGTGGCCCAGGGGTTTGTGCGGGGAGGGGGAGGTGGCCAGCTTGCGCTGCAGTGCCAGGCAGGGCGTCAGTTCGCGCCAGCCGCAGTAACCCAGTTCCAGCACCACCTGCCCGAACGGCACGGGGCGTCCGGCGGCGCGATGGGTGCGCCAGCGTTCGATCGCGCTGGCAAGGCGCCCCTCGTCCAGCAGGCCTTCGCGCAGCATGATCAGACCCAGCAGAGGCTTCTGCCGCCGGGGGGTCTCATTTGAATGGGGCAACTTCGTCACGCCTCCCACCATCCGTCTCGGTCCGAGTTGGTTATCGGGGAGGCGTTCCACGCGGCTGCGTCATCGGGAGAAAGCTTTTTCCATTCTTAACCAAGTGGTGCTTGCGCCATCACCCTGCCGTGGTGTCGCTGCGGTGGTCGGCCGCCTGCCGGCGGCGCGATCGGATTTTGAGGCCGCCACGCCACCCCGGGATCACGACCACGGCCGGACGCTGCGATCAGGCAGTCCGGCCGTGAGGTCTGGATTCCGCAGGGATCGCCCCCGCAAGGGCTACTCCGCGCTGTGGCGACGGGCTTCGCGCCGAGCGGCGGTTACCCACTTTTCGACGGTCTCGCGCGACGGGGTGTTCTCGACGAAGCGTGGCTTGAAGGTGTTGGCGACAGCCAGGCGCTCGTGCAGGTTCTCCGGCGATCGCCGGGCCAACTCCTCCACCGACTCGACACCGACGGCGGCCAGCAGGTTGCTCTGGCGCGGCCCGATGCCGGGAATTTCCATCAGGGCGACCTTCTGGGACCACGCCATCACCAGCTTGTAGGGCACGTCGGCCTGAGCGGCCAGCCGCTGGCGTTCGTAGCGGGTTTCGGTGGCGGCCTTCAGCTTGCTGGTGCTGGTGATGCCGGCTTCCCGCAGCTTGCGGCCGTAGACGGGGCCGATGCCCAGCAGGTTTTCGATGGAGTAGGCGCGCGAGGCGTCCAGCTCCACGCTCGCGACGCCTTGAGGGGCCGAGGCCACAGGGGCCTTGGCGCAACCGGCGGGCAGGACCGCGGAGGCACTCAGCAGCAGGCTGATCATGAGGGTACGAATGGTGCTCATCTTTATCTCCCTGGCGCCCGGCGCTCTCGGGTGCGGGCGCTTAAACATTCATCAATCTGTAATTAACTTTATTTTAATAATAGTCCCATGGCCTGTCAAACTTGCGTGATTTTCTGAGCAAGCGTCTCTGAAATCGCCAAGACGCAGCCCACGCGCGCCGAAGGCCCGCGTGATCAGGTGGACGGACCTGGCCCTGCTGGCCGTGCCACGGGAGGCGCCGGCCGCGTGGGGCCGCGTTGCCCGCGCCTATCCGACGCTGGCTTCGGCGGGGGCGCCGACCCGTTCGTCGGGGCCCGGCAGGCGCCGTCCGAGGCGTCGCCAGAACAGGCGCTGGACGTCGTCGAGCAGGGTAAAGACGGCCGGGATCACCACCAAGGTGAAGACGGTCGAGGTCACCAGCCCGCCGATCACCGCCACCGCCATGGGCGAGAGACTTTCGGTGCCGGTGCCCATTTCCAGGGCGATCGGCAACATACCGGCGATCATGGCGATGGTGGTCATCAGGATCGGTCTCAGGCGATCGCGCCCCGCGTTCATGAGGGCCTCGCGTCGGGTGGCCCCCTGGCTTCTCGCCATCAAGGCGTATTCGACCAGCAGGATCGAGTTCTTGGTGACCAGGCCCATCAGCATGATCACCCCGATCAGGGCGTACAGGCCCAGTTCCTTGCCGAAAACCAGCAATCCGGCCATGGCACCGCCGATCGAGAGTGGCAGCGCCATCATGATCGTCAGCGGTTGCAGGAAGCCACCGAATAGCAGCACCAGCACGGCGTAAATGAACATGATGCCGGCGCCCAGGGCGATCACGGTCTCGGTGAAAATGTCGACCATGACCTTGGACTCTCCCACGGTGCCCTGGTTGATGCCGGCCGGCAGATTTTTCAGCGTGGGCAGGCTCTGGATCTTGGCCAGCGCATCTCCCAGGTTGCCGGCCGTCAGGTTAGCGGTGAAGGTGACCTGGCGGGCGCGGTCGTAGCGGTCGATCTGGACCGGTCCGGTGCCGAACGAGATGTCCGCGACGGAGCGCAAGGGCACCATGCCCGCTCGTCCTGGAATCAGCAGGTCGCCGATCGCCGCCAGGTCCTGACGTGCCTCCGGCACCAGCTGGATGCGGATGTTCAGCTGCCGGTTGCCGGCGTTGAACTTGGCCAGGTTGAAGTCAGCATCGCCCTGCGTGGCCAGCCGCACCAGGCGGCCAATCGACGCCACCGAGACGCCCTGTTCCGCCGCGCGCACCAGGTCCGGCTGGATCCGAATTTCCGGTTTCAGCTCGGCCGTGCTGCTGGTGACATCCCGCAGTTCCGGCAGGGCACGCATGTCCTTGAGCAACTGCTCGCCCACGCGCTCCAGCAGGCGGCCGTCCGCGCCGCGCAACAGCACGTTGACGGGCTTGGCCGAGCCGGTGGCGCCGAATTGGGCGAAGACCACGCGGGCACCTGGAATCCTGGCCAGTTCCGGGCGCAAGGCCTCCTGGTAGGCATCCAGCGAGAGGGCCCGTTCCGACTTGGGCACCAGCACCACGTTGACCGTCGCCTTGGTCACGCTGGTGCCGGTCTGCACCAGCGAACCACCGGCCGAATTGCTGGCTGTGCCGACGGTGGAGAAGATCAGCTTGGTCTCGGGACGGGCGCGCAGGGCCTGCTCGACCGCGTGCACGACCCGTTCGGTTTCCTGGATGCTGGCCCCGGCCGGCAGGGAGATCTGCACCATGGCCTGACCGATGTCGCCCAGCTTGATGAAGCCCTTCGGGATGATCGGCACCAGCATCATCGAGAGCACAAAGATCCCCACGGCCCCGCTCAGCGTCAGCCAGCGGTGCGACAGCGCCCAGTCAAGCAGGCGCAGGTAGGGGGCCCGCAGGCGCGAGTGGTCCTCGGCTTCTGCCAGGTTGGCCGGCAGCAGGTGGGCGGCCAGCATGGGCGTCAGGGTGCGGGCCACCAGCAAGGAGAACATTACCGCCACCGTGACGGTGATGCCGAACGAGCGGAAAAACTGCCCCGGGATGCCGCCCATGAAACCGACGGGAATGAACACCGCCACGATCGTCATCGTGGTGGCGATGATGGCCAGGCCGATCTCATCGGTGGCTTCCAGGGCCGCCCTCATGGGGGACTTGCCCATGCCGATGTGGCGGTAGATGTTCTCGAGGTCGACGATCGCGTCGTCCACCAGGATGCCCACCACCAGGGTCAGGGCCAGCGTGGTCATGCCGTTCAGGGTATAGCCCAGCCCCTTCATGACCCAGAAGGTGGCAATCACGGACAGGGGGATGGCCAGCGCCGAGATGAACAGCGCAGGACCATTGCGCAGGAAGATGAAAATCACGATCATCGCGAGGGCCGAGCCCAGGTACAGGGCGTCCATGGTGGCGGTGTGGGCCGCGCGCGTGTAGTCGGCCATGGTGCGCACCAGTTCGACCTTGACGTCCGACGGCAGGCTTTCGCGCAGGGCTTCCACCGCCTTGCGGGTGGCCTCTTCGGTCTGAACCAGCGCGGAGCCCTGCGAGCGGACCACCGAGAAGGCCACACAGGGCTGTCCATCCAGGAAGGCCTTCTGGCGCACCTCGGCATAGCCGTCAGTCACCGTGCCGAGGGTCGACAGGGGCACGGTCTGACCGTTGGCCAGGGTGATCGGGAAGGACCGCAGCGTCTCGACGCTGGGGGCCGAGCCCAGGGTCCGAATCGACTGTTCCTGGCTGCCGGCCTCGGCCCGCCCGCCCGGCAGGTTGAGGTTCAGGCTGCGCAGTTGCGCGTTGACGGTCTCCACCGTCAGGCCCACTGCGCGCAGGCGGGCCGGCACCAGATCGATGCGAACCTCGCGGGTGAGGCCGCCGCTGCGGCGCACCTGGCTGACGCCCGGCACGGCCAGCAGCGCACGCGTGATCTCCTCGTCGATCATGCGGGAGATTTCCGCCACCGGGCGTCGCGTGGAGGCGACGGTGTAGGTGATGAAGGGCTCACCGCTGAAATTGGGGTGGGTGATCGAGGGTTCGTTGATGTCGGCCGGCAGGGTCTGGCGAATCTTGGTGATGGCGTCGCGCACGTCGTTCATGGCGACATCGGTTTTGGTGCCGATCTTGAATTCGCAGACGGTGGTCGAGAGTCCTTCGGTCACGGTCGAGGTGGTGTGATCGAGGCCCGAGATGCCCACCAGGGCGTCCTCGACCTTGCGCGTGACCTCGGTTTCGAGTTCGGCGGGCGAGGCGCCCGCCTGGGTGATGCCGACCACGATCAAGGGAAAATCGACATCCGGGTTGTCGTTGATGCCCAGTCGGAAGTAGCTGCCCAGCCCGAGGATGGTCAGAAAGAGGAACAGCAGGATGACGGGGATCGGGCGCTTGATGGCCCAGGCCGAGATGTTCACGCGCGGCTCCTTGACCTCGCCTCAGGCAGGCGAGGTCGGATCGTGGGTCAGCGAGAGGCCTTGCGGAGCGGGCCCGCAGCGGCCGGCCCGTGGGAGGTTCGGGCGGGCGGCAGGTCGACCTTGTCGCCGTCCTTGAGGAAACCGACGCCCGAGGTCACGACCTGTTCTCCCGCTTCCAAGCCCGAGGTGATGGCGACCCAGCCGTCAGCCCGCAGGCCCGGCACGACCGTTCGGCTTCGGGCGTACTTGCCGTCCAGCACGAACACCTCGCTGCCCGATTCCTTGGTGACCACGGCCGACGCCGGCACCGCCAGAGAGGCGACCTTGCCCAGTTCCAGCGTCGCCCGCACGAACATGCCGACGCGCAGGCCCGCACTGGCCGGGATGTCCAGCTGAACCGTGGCCTGGCGATTGCCCGGGTCAATCGCCGGGCTGATCTCGCGCACGTGGCCGATTGCTTTCCAGTCGGTCCGGGCGTCCGAACTCACCACCGCGGTTTGCCCCGGCTTGACCCGGTCCAGATCGGTCTCTGGAATCTGCGCTTCCACTTCGAGGCGACCGGCTCGCACGATCTGGAAGAAGGCCTTGCCGGGCGCTGAGACGTCGCCGAGCCGCACGTCCTTTTTGATGATGCGACCCGCTTCGGGCGCCCGGACCTGGGTCTGCGCCAGCAAGGCCTGCATCTGGGCCAGCGTGGCCCGCGCCTCGGCGGCCTGGCCGGCTGCGATGATCAGGTCTTCGCCGCGCGAGCCCTCGCGCGCCAGCGACAGCCGCGCCCGGGCCTGGTCCGCGGCGGCCCGGGCGGACTCGGCCGCCGTCTGGCGGCCAATCAGCTCCATGGGGGTGACGGCGCCTTCCTGGGCCAGTTCCTGGGTGCGCTGGTAGGCGTCTTGGGCCTGGCGGGCAGCGGCCTCTGCTTGCACCACGGCGGCCTCAGCGGCCAGCAGATCCTGCCGGCGCGTCGGGTGCCGCATTTTTTCCAGCTGAGCGCCTGCGATGCTGGCGCGGGCCTCCGCTGCCGCCACCTGGGCCCGCAGCGTCGCGTCATCCAGGCGCGCGAGCAGCTGACCCTTTTCAACCAGCTGGCCTTCTTCCGCCCGGATCTCCGTCACGCGTAACCCGCTGGCCGCTGCACTGACCGGCATGGGTTCCCAGGCCGTCACCGACCCCGTCACTTCCAGTTGCTGTGGGAGCTGGCGCTTGGTGACCGCCTGGGTTTCCACCGTCAGGACGGCGGGCGCTTCACTGGGCGGCGCCGAGGCCTTTTTGAAAAAGGCGAAAAAGCCGCCTCGGGCGGCTCCCGAGGGCGCCGGAGAGGGCGAGGCCTGAGCGTCCGGCGAGCCGGAGTGGCAGGCCACCGTGTGGATGCCGAGCGTGGCCAGAAGAGCCAGTGAGAGAAAACGAGCGCGCATGGGACGGCATGACCTCCGGGGCTACCTCGGGCCCTGGACCCCGCGGACCGATGAAGCGGATATATTCTCGCCAGAATAGTTTGATGCGTCAAATATTTGGACGCCCAACTGCTCGGCAGGATTTCAGCGCGTCTGAATCGGAACCCAGACGTCATCCACCTGGTCGTAGCCAGGTCCCCCGTGTGGCCAGGGGGCGAAGCGCCAGGCTCCCACGGCCTCCAGCACGGCGCGATCGACGTCCATGCGGCCGCTGGATTGCACGATGGCGGCGCGGGAGACGTGACCGGCCGGGCTGACCCAGAGCCGGACAAAGGCCTCGCGAGCGACATAGTCTTGCAGGGCATCGGGCGGAACCACCGCTTCGACCTGCCGCAACAGGGGGCGCGCGGCCAAGCCGCGCGTGATCCAGCTGACCGGTTGCGGGTAGCCCCGCCAGTTCATCGGATCGCTGAAGTCGAGGTAGCGTGAGCGCTGATTCGGCGTCCATTGCACGATGCGTTCCCGTTCCAGGCGAACGTCGCCGGTCGGATCGATCCGTCGGATGCGCCCTTCCCATTCCAGGTGATCGCCAGGGGCCAGCCCGTAGCCTTCGCGCATGTAGGCGGTCCAGGTCACGCCTGGCCGGTCGTGGCGATTCGAGACATGCACCGTCACCAGCTCGGCTGGCGCAGGATGAATGTGGGTCGCCACCACCCAGCCACTGCGACGCAACCAGTGGCCGCGATGCTGAACATTCAAGCCCTTCAACAGCCGCTGAAAGGCCGCGTCGCCCAGCCGGGCGCCGGCTTGCTTGACACGGGTCTGGATGGCCTCTTCCTGGCGGCCGTCGCTGGCGGATGGCGACGTTTGCCAGGCCCAGGCCGGGGGGGCCACAGTCATCGCCAGCGTCAGCAGGAAGGCCGTCAAGGCCGTGCGAGGCAGCGACGCAGGGGCGGGGTCCGTGAGCGTGGCAGGCCCCGCGGACGGGTGAACTGGACGATTCTCGACGCAAGGCACGGTCGCATGATACCCACGCAAAAAAGGGCCTGCACGCGAACGTGCAGGCCCTGATCAGGATCCGCGAACGCGCTTATCCCAGCTTGCCGGTCGCAACCGCCTGCGGCGTGGCACTCGGGCGACTGAGCGACTGCAGGCGCCGCAATCCGTCCCAATCGAATTCCACCTTGCCGCCGGTTGGTGCATGCGATTGCTCCCAGCCACCGAAGAATTCCAGGCAGGCGTGGTCAATGTGGCGCAATTCGGCGCCGTCGATCACCACCCGCGTGCCCGCTGGAATCGTGGCCAGTGCCTTCTGGAGTTGTGGAATCGCCAGAAAGGTGGCCGCCCCCTGCAGGCGAACGCGCAAGCCGTCGCCGGACGGGTCCGCCTCCACCGTCACCTCCAGGTGAGACAGCACCCACAACTGGCGCACCAGGGCCACGCCCAGGCCGATCAGGATGCCCTCCAGCAGGTTGGTGGCGACGATCGCCCCGAGCGTCACGAAGTAAACAGCCACCTCGCTGCGCCCGTGGGCGGCCAGCGTTTTCACGGTGGCGGGCGAGACCAGCTTGAAGCCGGTGTAGACCAGCAAGGCCGCCAGGGCCGTCAGCGGCACGCGCTCCAGCAGCCAGGGCGCCAGTGCCACGAACAGCAGGATCCAGGTGCCGTGCAGGATGGTCGAGACGCGGGTTTGCGCCCCAGCCTGGACGTTGGCCGAGGAACGCACGATCACCCCGGTCATCGGCAAGGCGCCGAGCATGCCGCACAGCGCGTTGCCGAGCCCTTGGGCCAGCAATTCGCGGTCCGGGTCGTGCCGCGGGCCACTGTGCAAGCGGTCCACGGCGGTGGCCGTGAGCAGGCTCTCCGCGCTGGCGATCACCGCCACCGCCACCACCGAGGCCAGAATCGGGCCCTGCAGCAGCGTGCCGAGCTGGCTCAGGCCGACGAACTGGATCGAGCCCCAGAGGTTCTCGGGCAGGTCGACGTACTTGATTGGCAGCTTGAACCAGGCGGCCACGCTGGTGGCAAATACCACACCCACGAGCGCGGGCGGGACCTGGCGCAGGGATTTCGGGACATAGCCCCAGGCCAGCATGACCAGCATCGTGGCCACGCCGACGGCCGCGGCCTGGTGATGGGAACTGCCGTCGAGTGGCACGATGCCCTTCCAGATGGCTTCGGGGATGGCCACCAGGTTGGCCAGCCCGCTGCCGCGCGGGCCGTCATCGACCATCACGTGTACCTGGGCCGCGATGATCAGCGCGCCGATGCCGGCTAGCATCCCGTTCACGACCGCCGGGGAGATGGCGGAGAACCAGCGGCCGATCCTCAGGGCGCCTGCGCCGGCTTGCAGCACACCGGCTGCCAGCACGATCACGCCGAGCATGGCGAGGCCGTGCTGTTGCACGATTTCAAAGACCAGCACGGTCAGCCCGGCGGCAGGCCCGCTGACTTGCAAGGGGCTGCCGGCCAGCAGACCGACCACGATGCCGCCGATGATGCCGGTGATGAGGCCTGCAGCGGGCGGCACCCCCGAGGCGATCGCCACGCCCATGCAGAGGGGCAAGGCCACGAGAAACACCACCAGCGAGGCCAGCGCGTCTTTGGGCAGCGCGTCCCGCCAGTGGACCGAAAAAGGTTGGGTGGTCATGGACGGGCGCCTCAAATCACACGGCCAGCCGCGCGGGGCTCGCGAATGGTGGGCACCTCCAGCGAGAGCGGATGGAACAGGCGATCGCCCGGGTTGTAGGCGAAGACCTGCCCCGTTTCGATCTCGTAGACCCAGGCGTGCAGGTGCAGATCACCGCGGGCCAGCCGCGCGGCCACCGAGGGCAGCGTGCGCAGGTTTTCCAGCTGGACCAGCACGTTTTCCTTGATGCAGGCCTTCAGGCGCTGTTCTTCGTCCACCACGTCGGCATAGTTCTCCTCCACGATGCGACGCGTCGCCGCGGCGTGGCCCAGCCAGTCGTGAACCGCCGGCAGGCTCTCGGTCGACTTCGGGTTCAGCAGGCCCTTCATGGCCCCACACTGCGAGTGCCCGCAGACGATGATGTCCTTGACGCCGAGTGCCGACACGGCATACTCGACCGTCGCGCCCTCCCCGCCCCGCGCCGCCCCGTGCGGGGGCACGATGTTGCCCGCGTTGCGCAGGATGAACAGTTCGCCGGGGTCCGTCATGGTGAGCATATTGGGCACGATGCGGGAGTCGGCACAGGTGATGAACAACGTTTCGGGCGCCTGGTGCCGGGCCAGGCGCGAGAACAGATCCTGCTGGGTGCTGAACACTTCTTGCTGAAAGGTGTGGACACCGCGAATCAATTTTTCCATGGTGGAAACCTCCAAATCATGGCCCGCTGGGCGGGCCCTGCAACGACGAGGGGAGACCGGCGGGCCGCGTCAGGAGGGCCGTCCGGTTGCGAGGGTCAGCTGCAGGCAGGAGGGGGGGCCCGCGCGGTGGCCGCGCGCAGCGGGGGCGGTACAGGAATCAGGTCAGGGGCGGGGGCCCAGGCCTGGGCCGGGGGGACCCGCCTGGAGCGGCAGGGGTCCGCTGCGCGCTTGCGCGCCACCATGACCAGGGCAGAGGGTTCTCTGACTCCCGGCGCGGCTTCTTCCTCGCCCATCAGTTCCACGGCGGCCAGGGGGACGCGCTGCCCGGGCGGCCAGGTGTTGCAGCCCGTGCCCAGCATCACCAGCGCGCACAGCAGCCAGCTGGTGGCTCGCAGCCAGCGAAGGGCCTCAGCCATCGGTGGCCACCCCTTGCCAGTGGGCCCGAGCGGCGTCGACCAGCTGGCGCCTCACTCCGTGGTCCTCATCCGATTCGGCCAGGAACTCCAGGCCATCCGTCAGCCAGCTGGCGAGTTCCGGACGTTGCAGGCGATAGAGGACGCGGCGGCCGTCTCGACGCTCCGCGACCAGACGATGGGCGCGCAACAGGGCCAGGTGCTGGCTCACACCCGATGATGGCAGCTGCAGAATCTCTGCCAGCCCTTTCACGTCGCATTCCTGTAAGCCCAGCTCTTCAATGATCAGCAGTCGCGCCGGGTGCGCGAGCACGCCCAGCAGGGTGCTGACTTCCTTGGCGACGAATCGTCTGGCGGGCATGGCATCCTCCGGCCGGCGGGGAGAACCATTGGTGGTTTCATATATTCAAATGTTTGAATATATAAACACATTAGCCCTGTGTCCGGCGCTTGTCAAGGGCAGGGGCGATGGGTTTCAGGATCTTGATTTTCCGTTGGACGCTCCCCCGCGGGGGCGCGCGGGACGCACAATTCGAGGGCCGGACTGGGGAATGAGGTCACGGCGCTCTGAACGAATAAACGGAGGCGATCGCCGGGGTGGGCCCCCAGCGCTTGCCAGGTCACGGCGAACTCGGTCACGCCACGCCCCTCGGCGGCCTGCAGCGCATCCTGCCTTGAGTCGGGAGCGGTGGGCACCAGCGCGAAACTCCCGCTTTCAATGCGCTCCACACGTTGAACGCCCAGGGGCCCGGAGAGGATGATGCTGGCCTGGAGGGGGGCCGGGTCGTGCAACAAGGCGAAACACAGGCGATCGCCGCTGTATCCGTACAAGATCGCATGCAGGCCTGGACGCGCCTGATCAGGTGCAAACACGGAGCCTGCCAGGGCCCACTCCGTGCGCGTGACCCGGCCGTCGATGGCCGGATGGAGCCAGGCTTGCGGCTGCTTGAACGGGAGCTGGGCCAGCCAGATGAGGCCGACCAGGCTGGTGATCGGATGAGTGACCATGCGCCCTCCAGGGACACCAATCTAGGCTGGCGCCTGACCCGCTGCAAGGCACGCTGGTTTGTTGGCGTGGCCGGCCCCTGTTCGAAATGGGGCGCGTGCATCGGAGGATACCGCGTCCGCCTGGTATGTGACGGAGGCACGCTCGGTGGGTAAAAACGTCTGGGGGTGCCAGGTAGCGGTCAGCTTGACGAGGTTGTTTCACGATGGTTCAGTGGCCCCTTCGCGTGATGGTGCTCGGCGCAGCCTGGGTGTGGCTGGCGCCCCCGGCCTGGGCGTATTTCCCGGACGACCATGTGTGGGACACGCACTATCAGAGCGGCGCGGAATGGCGGTTGACCAAGGCCCGCAAGCCTTTGCCCTGGATCTCCATGTCCGCCTGGAATCGTGGCCTGGCGGACTATCCCATGGGCGCCTGGATTCAACCGCACACGGCGCGCCCTGCCCGACTGCTGCCTGGCGGCTACATGCCGCTGCCGGATGCCTGGAGCCAGCCGCGCTGGGAGGGGATGCCCCTGAATGTGCCCTGGTGGCAGCCCACATCCGCGCTGATGAGCAACCAGGCCTACCTTCAGGCCGTGTCCGACAGCAGCCGCAACCCTTTCTCCAACCAGCGGCTCAACGCAGATCTGGCTGCCGCCGCGGCGCACGGGGATGTCAACCAGGTTCGGGCCCTGATTGCCAATGGGGCTGACCTGAACGCGCGGGATGCCGAGGGCTACACCGCGTTGACCTGGGCCGCCCAGTTCGGGCGCGCGCCCGTTGTGGAATACCTGTTGGCCCGTCATGCCCAGCCCAACGTGGTGGACCGGTGGGGCTACACCCCGCTGATGTGGGCGTTGCAGCAGGGGCACACGCCCACCGCGGCCTTGCTGCTGTCCCGTGGGGCCAACCCCAGCGTCAGCACGGCCTTTGGCATCACGCCGATGGTGCTGGCCACGCACGTGGCGGGGGGCGTGTCGCGTGGCGTGCTGGAAGACGCCCTGGCCGGCCGGGCGATCCGGCTGGAAGATTATTTTCGGAATGGCCTGACGGTCGTGCCGGCGCCTCAACCTGTCGTGGCTCCGCCTGCCTCATACGTTCCCGCTGCGCCGCCAGTGGCACCTGGATATGCGATGCCGCCTGGGTCAGCGGGAGCGACCCCGCCCCAGGCAGCTCCTGTGGCCGCCGTGTCGCCGGCCTGGTCGCCGGCGGCCCCTCCTAACCCCGACGTGGCCCGTCGGAACGATGGCGTGCTGGAGCCAGAGCCGCTTGCCTTGGGGGAGACCCAAACCTTCTCGGCGCGTCACGCGGGCGTGATCGAACCCCTCAGGGCTGCCGCCGAGATGAAGTGGCGTAGCGGCCAAGGGCGTCAACCGGTGCGCATTTCTGAAGACGAGGGCTGGCAGCGCGTCGGCACGATCGCGGGACACTTCGGCACCACCTACCACGCCTTGCTGCTGGAATTGCATCAAGGCCGAGCCGCCGCCGGCGCCGCCGAGGGCGCCTGGGACGGGGACCCGGAACTGCTCCTGGGCAAGTCGCTGAACGGACTGTTTGCTCGGGCGCAGCGGACGCGTGATCTCAAGGCCACGCGAGACCAGTTCGAGCGTCTCAAGGAACAGGTGGCCGTCCATACGCGCTTTCAGCCCCACTTGCTGGCGCTGGATGAGACCCTGCGTGCCATGGGGCGTTGACCAGGCACCGAGGCGCGTGCCCGCGGTGGCTCCGCCCGGCGAGGAGCGCGCCCGGGTGCGGGAATGCATCTGGCTGTTTCTGGCGGGTGCCTTGCTCGGTTACGGCTGTCGCGCCTGGCTGGTGGACGTGCGCCTCGTGCCGACCCCTTCGATGCGACCCACGTTGGAGGTGGGCGATCGCCTCGTGATCGACAAGTTCACGCCACGCTGGGGCGGCCTGGCGCACGGGGACATCGTGGTCTTTGCCGCGCCACCGGAAGCCCATCTCGCCGGCGAGATGGTGAAACGCGTCGTGGCCCTGCCTGGCGAGCGTTTGGCCCTGCGTCAGGGCCGTTTGTGGGTGGACGATCGGCCGGTTCTCCTCGCGGCCTCGTCCGGGGAACTGCCCGGCCAGGAGCCGGACTGGAATGCGCTGGGCATGCCGGGCGGGACCGTGCCGCTGGACCACCTGTTCGTGATGGGCGACGATCCACGCAACAGCACCGACAGTCGGGTGTTCGGTCCAGTTCCTCAGGCTCGTGTGACGGGATTGGCGCGGGTGGGGGTCTGGCCCTGGCACCGTGTACGCCTCTTGCATTGAGCCTGGTATGAGCCCCTCGGGGCAGCTGGGGCGAGATGTTCCAAGGGGCCCCGGCCTGTTATGATGGCAGGCGAGTCCGCCCGCTGGGGCGGTGGAACGCGGCCCGGATGGCCCGTCAGCCATTGGAGAGCCAGGCTTGCCCAAGGTCAAAGGTCGGTTGATCCTCATCGGCGGGGAGCAGCGCAGAACCCCGCCCGACGCGGAGGTCATGGCGCGCTTCGCTTTCTACGCCGGAGGCGTGGATGCCCGCATCACGATCCTGGCGGGGGAGAGCCTGCCACGTGCCCGCGGGGCGGTCTCCTACCGCCGCATTCTGCAGGCCTGGGGTGCTCGGGATGTGTCGGTGCTGGTGCTCAAGGATCGGCAGCAGCTCGAGCAGGCGGCCCTGCGCGCCCGGGTGGCGAATAGCACGGGCATCTTGCTGGTGGGGGACGATCCGCATCGCCTGCACGCCCTGCTCAGCGGCAGCGCCCTGGAGTCAGACCTGCTGCAGGCCTATCGTGCGGGCGCCAGTCTGGCTGGCGTGAGCGGCGGGGCCGCGTTGCTGGCGGCCCGCGTGATGTCGCCAGGAAACTGGGTGCCGCCTGCCCCGACGGCCGGTGCTGAACGGAACGAAGATGCCCACGGACTGGCGGATGTCCATCCTCGGGCCGGCTTGGTGAAGCTCGATCAGGGGCTGGGATTCTTGCAGCGCCTGGTGGTGGACCACCACTATTGCGAAAAGCAGCGCCAGGGTCGTCTGCTGGCCGCCGTGGCCGCTCAGCCGGAGTTCATCGGGGTGGGGGTCGATGCTGGGACCGCGCTGGTGATCGCGCCCCAGCGTGGCATCGAAGTGGTCGGCAAGGGCGCGGTGGCCATCTTCGATGGGGGGCGTGCGAATCAAACCCAGGTGACGACGGCCGCGGATGGTCAGTTGCTGGCCTTGTGTCGTGTGCAGTTCAATCTGATGCCAGCGGGCTTCGCCTTCGCGTGGAAGCGGGGGGGGGGAGCCTCGTTGGGTCAGGGCGCTCGTATTTCCGACGGGATGGCCGAGCTCATGGCGGCCCTGGCCACCACGCGCTGAACCCTTGCGTCGCCCCGCTCCGAGCTTCGAACCCGGTCAGGGAGCTTCCGGCGTGTCGGGATCGGCGACGGTGGCCACGATCTGGTCCTGGAGTTCTCGCAGCTTGCTCGGAGAACCCACGAACCCGTTGGTCATGATGGCCAGCACCACCTGCTGGCCGTCGCGCGCTTCCAGGTAGCCCGCCAAACTGGATACGCCGCTCATGGTGCCGGTTTTGGCGCGCAAGCGTCCGCGCAGGGCCGGCTGGTTCAGGCGTTGCGCGAGGGTGCCGTTGATGCCGGAGATGGGCAGCCCGACCAGGACAGCGGGATAGCTCTGGCGTTGGGTCGGCAGATGGTTCAGCAAACGCGCCAGATGAGCGGGCGACCACGCATTGTAGCGAGACAGCCCCGATCCGTCGGCGATCCGATAAGAATTGGCTTGCCAGCCGACCTGGTCCAGGTAGGCGCGCAGTTCAGCCAGTCCCTTGTCCCAGGTGCCGGGCGTGCCGCGGACCTTGGCGCCCAGCTGCAGCAGGAGCGTCTCGGCCAGCAGGTTGTCGCTGGTGCGCAGCATCTCGCTGGTGATGTCGGCCAGGGGCGGCGACTCCACGCTGCCCAGGGTCCGACTGCCGGGCGGCGTGGTGCCCAGCTTGGCCTGGCCCCGTACCCTCACCCCTTGCTGGATCAGGGCTTCGCGAAAGACGTGGGTCGCGAGGCGGGCGGGTTCCTGGACGGCCAGCTGGTTGCGTTCCTCCTGGGTGCCGGCCGGCAAGCCGCCTCGCACCATCAAGATCTCGCCCCAGGCCGTGGGCGCTCCCGGCTGCAATTCGATCCCCAGCATGCCCTGCTCGCCCGCCGGCAAGGTGGTGGCGCGATTGAGGACCTGCATGTAAGTGCTGCGCGGCATCAGCCGCAAGCGCACGCCCTCGCCGACGCGTCCGCCGGGGGTGACCAGCACGTCCAGCGCGTTGCGGTGCAGCGATAAACCGCTCACGGTCGCGGCGTAGCCATTTTCGAGGTCGTCCCAGGACCAGCCGGCGGGACCGCGGCTTTCCGGCGCGAACACGCTGGCGTCTCCCACCACATCGCCGTCGATCTCCTTGACGCCGGCGGCACTGAGCTGAGCGGCCAGACGGCTCAGATCCTGGGGTTCCAGCATCGGGTCCCCTTCGCCACGCAGGAACACATCCCCTTGCAATACCCCTCGCTCGAGCGGGGCAGGCGTCTGCAGGCGGGTCACGAAGCGGCGATTGAGCCCCAGCAAGCTGAGGGCCGCACCGGCCGTGGCAATTTTTTGCACGGAGGCGGGCGTGAAGAGCTTTTGCGCCTCGCGTTCGTAGATCACCTGACCGCTGCCCAGGCGTCGAATGCTCACGCCCACGTGCGCCTCGGGTGGGGCAGAACGGGCGATCAGGCGCTCCAGACGCTGGGCCAGCTCACGCGCCTCCGGCCCTGACGTCTGACTCCAGGCCGGCGAGCTGAGCGGGGGCAAACAGGCGATCGCCACACCTGCGATCAGGGTCCAAGGGCGCCACATGCCGGGGATTCTAGCACGCCTGAGCGGCGGGAGCGAGCCGCTCTGACCTGGTATAAAAGGCCCGCTTGAAGCGCGTGGTGCCATTCTTCGGGGGGTATGTCGCCAGCGTGACCTCTTCTTCATCCATCCGCTGGTCCATCAATCTGAACCCGCTCCGCCTGTGTCCCCGTCAGGACATTCGCGAATTACAGCGCCGCCAGGACGATGCCCTGGCCCTGGTCGAACGCCTGGGGGTGCAGGGCCTGCGCGTCGACGTGGACTGGGCCTGGCTCATGCCGACGCCGGAGGCGGTTTCGGAAGCGGCGCTCGACTGGTACCGCGCCTTCTTTCAGGACGCGGCCGCACGGGGTCTGGCCCTCTATGGCGTGTTGTATCACCCGCCGCGCTGGGCCATGGCCCAAGCGGCGCGCCAGCCGGAGCGCTTCGTGGCGGCCTGGGAGGCCTTTTGTCGCCTGCTGGTCGCGCGCTTGCCGGGGGCCCTCGAGGTGGTTCAGGTCTGGAACGAGCCGAACAACTACCTGGCGGCTCTCAAGGGCGATGCCGTCCTGTTTCACGGCCCGCGGTTCGGCGCCTGGCAATGGCCGCGCGAGGTGGCCTGGGACCTGCTGGTGGCCATGTTTCGCGTGGCCCGGCAGACCTTTCCCGATACGGCGGCGGTGGCCTGTAATCCGCTGGTGACGCTGCTACCGTTCTGGCCAGGCGGAGCCTCCTGGTTGGACTGGTTCGCCTTCACCGATCAGCTGCTGACGCGCGCCGGCGATGCCATCGACATGGTGGCCCTCGATCACTATCCCGACACCTGGCATCCCGGCACCGGTCCGATCGAGTGGGCCTGCCTCGACGAGGTGGCCCGCCGGGTGCGGGAGCCGGCCAGCGCCTGGTACGGCAAGCAGATTGCCATTGGCGAACTGGGCTATTCCAGCGCGCCCCACGCGCCAAGGCTCGGCCCTTGGGGCTTCTTTCCGGAGGGGGCCCGCGGCGAGGCCCGCATGGCGGACTGGTACGCCGCCGCCCTGCCCCACGTGGCCGAGTCGTTGGGCGCTGAAGGGCTGAGCCAGCCTTCCGCGACGTGGGTCAATGTGTACGAATTGCTCGACTCGCGTCAGCCCCACGGCGGGACGGGGCTTCTGGCCCTCGAGGATCATTTTGGCCTCGTGCGGGCGGATGGCACGCCGAAGCCAGCCTTCGAGGTGGTGCGGGCCGTGACGGCAGGTGAGCCGATCGCCTCACCGAGCCTGTGTGCACGCGCGGCGCCCCTGTACTGGCAACTCGGGCACTGGCTGGCAGGTCGGCTGCCCGCGGCACGGGACCACTGGGTGCTGCCTGCTTCCCCCTCCGGCGAAGCCGCAAGGAGCTGACCTTCCACGCGGGAGGCTGTCCGCCGCGCGGCTTTATCGCCGCGATGAGATGGATGCGGGCCGGCGATGACGGAGCGCCGCGATCAGGCCGGGGCGCGACTGTAATTGGGGGCTTCCTTGGTGATCATCACGTCGTGGGGATGGCTTTCCCGCACGCTGGCGCCCGTGACGCGGATGAAGCGGGCTCCCGATTGCAGGGCGGGAATGCTGGCCAGGCCACAGTAACCCATTCCCTTGGTCAGGCCTCCGAGCAACTGAAACGCCACTTCGTGGACGCTGCCCGCGAGCGGCACCATGCCTTCAATGCCTTCCGGCACGACCCCGCCGTCGCTGCGCTGCTTGCCATAGCGATCGTTGTCTTCATGCTGCAGCGCGCCCAGTGAGCCCATGCCGCGATAAACCTTGAAGGCGCGTCCGTTCAGATTGACCTGGGCGCCCGGTGATTCCAGCGTACGGGCGAACAGGCTGCCGATCATCACCGTGTCGGCGCCACTGGCGATCGCCTTGGTGATGTCCCCGCTGTAACGAATCCCGCCGTCCGCGATCACCGGTACGTCGGCGGCCCGGCTGACCGACACCACCGCCCGGATGGCCGACAACTGCGGCACGCCGACCCCTGCCACCACGCGTGTGGTGCAGATGCTGCCAGGCCCGATGCCCACCTTGAGCGCGTCCGCGCCTGCTTCGATCAGCAAGCTGGCCGCCTCCGGTGTGGCAATGTTCCCCACGATCACGGGCACCTGCGGGTAGGCGGCCTTCAGCGCCCGCAAGGCCTCCACGACGTTGCGACTGTGGCCGTGGGCAGTGTCGATGCACAGCACGTCCGCGCCGGCCGCCACCAGGGCTTCCGCCCGGGCCCGGAAGCCTTGTGGTCCGTCGCCCGCGCCCACGGCCGCGCCGACGCGCAGGCGTCCCGCGGCATCGCGAGTGGCGGCGGCGTTCGGCGCGCCCGCCTCGGCCTTGACCGCGGCCACCTCAGCCGCCTGGCGTTCGATCGTCATGTTGCGGTGGATGATGCCGAGGCCCCCCAGGCTTGCCATGGCGCAGGCCATCTCCGATTCGGTCACCGTGTCCATGGCGGCCGACACGAGGGGCACGGCCAGGCGAATTCCCCGGCAGAGGCGTGTGCTCATGTCGGCGGATTCCGGCAAGAAATCGGCATAACCGGGCACCAGCAGGACGTCGTCGAAGGTCAGCCCTTCGTCCAGGGGCAGCGCAAATGGCGAGTTCATCGGTGTTCCTTTCGGGGTCATTCCCACTCGATCGTGGCGGGCGGCTTGCTGGTCACATCGAAGACCACCCGGGTCACGCCGCGGATCTCATTCACGATGCGCGAGGCGGCGCGCCCCAGCACCTCGAAGGGCACCGGATGGAAGTCTGCCGTCATCCCGTCGACGGAGTCCACCGCCCGCAGGGCCACCACCTCGCCCACCGTGCGCCCATCGCCCTGCACGCCCACCGCGTGGACCGGCAGCAGCGCGGCGAAGGCCTGCCAGATGGCGTCGTAAAGACCGGCTCGCCGGATCTCTTCGAGATAGATGCGGTCTGCTTCCCGGACGATCGCCAGTCGTTCCGGCGTGATCGCCCCGAGCACCCGGATGGCCAGGCCCGGCCCCGGAAAGGGATGGCGCATGACCAGTTCGCGCGGGAGCCCCAGTAGCAGGCCCAGCGCCCGCACCTCGTCCTTGAAGATGCCCCGACAGGGTTCCACCAGACGGCCGGCTTCCCGCATGGCGCGAACCAGCGGCGTGCCCACGTTGTGGTGGGTCTTGATGGTGGCGGTATGGGCACCGGAAGCGCCTGATTCGATCATGTCCGTGTAGAGCGTGCCTTGCGCCAGGAAGGCGGATTCCGCATCGAAGCCCAGTTGCGCCAGTTCGGCGTTCTGGACCTCGATGAACACGTCCCCGATGCGCCGCCGCTTCTCCTCAGGGTCCGCAACGCCCGAAAGGGCCTCCAGGAAGCGTGGCTGGGCGTGGACCACGCGCAGGTTCACCAGGCCCGCTTCGCGCAGGAAGGTAGCCACCGCCTCACTCTCGCCGGCCCGCATCAGGCCTGAGTCGATGTGAATCGGAAAGACCTGTTCCGGAGGCAGGGCCCGGGCCAGCAGGGCGGCCGTCACGGTGGAGTCGACGCCGCCCGAGACCAGCACGATCACGGGAGCCTGGCCGACCTGGGCGCGCACCTCCGCGATGCTCTCCTCCATATACGCTTGCACACTCCAGTCTCCGCGGCAGCCGCACACCCCGAAGACGAAGTTCGACAGGATCTGACGCCCTTCCGGCGTGTGCGTGACCTCAGGATGGAATTGCACGGCGTGGCGCGGCAGTGTTTCGTGGGCGATCGCCGCCACGATCCCGTGGTTGGTGCGGGCAGCCACGCGCCAGCCAGGGGCCAGGTCGTCCAGGCGATCGCCGTGGCTCATCCAGACTGTCGGGTGAGCCGACAGGCCATCAAACAACGGGCCGCTGGCCTCCGTCAGTTCGGCGCGGCCATACTCGCGCGTGGCGCCAGGCACCACGCGGCCTCCGCCGAGCTGGTTGAGCAACTGCATGCCGTAACACACGCCGAGCACCGGAACGTCCACGGCCAGCAGGCCCTCCGCCGGACGCGGCGAGTCCGGCTCGGTGACGCTGGCAGGGCCTCCGGAGAGAATCACGCCCTTCAAACCAGCACCGACCAGACGCTCGGGCGACACGTCGGCTGGAAAGATCTCGGCCAGGACCCCCAGCTCCCGCAGGCGACGGGCGATCAGGGGCGTGTACTGGCTGCCGAAATCGAGGACAGCCAAGCGTTCGTGCGTCATCGGGCGTTTCCGTACAACAAATGAGGAAGCGGATGTGCGAGGAATACCCGCGCCACTGCAGCGTGTAACAGCCAGCGCCTGCTTGCAGGGTAGACAGAATCGGCGATCGCTTTTGGGTATGTCTCACTGGGGCAGCTGCGACGAGGGAGACCGATGGCCAGGGTGCGAGGCGGATGGGGAGTGAGCTTGCTGCTGCTGGCCTTGTGCGGCTGTCAGCTCGCCAATACGAAGGCGCCCCCTGCTCGAAGCCCCGGCGCCACGCGCAACGCGGGGGCCGGCGTGGCCAAGCCGCTGGCGTCCGCGCCGGTGCCGGAAACAGGCTCAGCCGTCATTCGCGCCGTGGACGGCAAGCCCCAGCGCGCCCTCAAGCCATCGCAGAAGGTGGGGCTGGAGCAGGGGACGGTCCTGGAAGTGAGCGACAAGGCGCGCGTGTCGCCGGACGGGGCCCACCTGATCGGGTTGGATGGGGCCACCCTGATCGGGCTGGACGGAGCCACCCTGATCGCGGCGGGCGGCATGAACATGACCGCAGGCGGCGGTTCGAACCTGATTGCGGCGGGCGGCATGAACATGACGGCAGGTGGCGGTTCGAACCTGATCGCAGCGGGTGGCATGAACATGACCGCAGGCAGCGGGTCGAACTTGATTGCCGCGGGTGGGATGAACCTGATCGCGGCAGGTGGCATGAACATGGTCGAACAGGGCGGTTCGAACCTGATCGCAGCGGGCGGCATGAACCTGGTGAATGGTCAGGTGGGTGCCATGATGGGCGAGGTGCGCGCGCCGGCCGGCTTGCTGGGCAAGGGAGCGGCCTATCGCCTGCAATCCGAGCGCCTGGTGCCGGCGGCGGGCGTCCCGGTCTATGTGCGCGACGGGGCCGGGCGGTTCGTGGTCGGAGCCGACGGCCAGCCCATCACGACCACGACCGATGCCGAGGGCCGCTTTCTGTTCGAGCGCTATCTGGCCTTCCGTGGGCTGTCGTATTTTGTCCCGCTGCCGGGTGATGAAGAAGGCAATCTGGGGATCTCCGCCTTTCGCCCGCGGGACCTGGCCAGTCGCGAAAAGGTCTCCGTGGACCCGCTGGCGACCCTGCTGTCGAGCTGGATCGACACCACCATTCTGGCGACCCAGACGCCCGACCAGCGGGTGCAAGCCGTGGACCGCCTGACCTCTCAGGTGGCGGACGTGGCGCGGGAGGTGATCAAGGACAAGCTGGGAGAGGACTGGGCCGGCGCGAAAGGCGACTGGAAACCGGAAACGCTGGCCAGCGAGGCCGAGCGCCTGAAGAAGGAGAGCGGCCCGATTCAGGGGGCACTTGAAGCGGTGCGGCGGGTCATGACCCTGGCCGGCGTCAGCAGCTGCAATACCGATGGCGTTGAACGAACCAAGCTGGCCCTGCAGCAACCGGTCTTGCTGGCGGCGGCGCCAGACGGCTCGGTGTTCGTGGCGGAGCGATACACGGGTATCTTGCGGCGATACAAGCCTGATGGTTCCGTCTCCAACTTGTTGGGACCCTGCAGCCCCACGGAGCGACGCTGGGGCTCCAAGTATCTGTCGGACCTGGCGGTGGTCGGGAACCAGCTGTACGCGGCCGACTTGCTGAGCAATGCCGTACTGCGCTTGTCGTTCGATGGGCAAGAGGTCGTGGAATTGCCGGCGATCGCTGAACTCACGCGTGACTTCCGCCCGACTCGCGATCTTCCGCGCGTGCTGGCGGCCAGTCGGGATGGCACCTTGCTGGTTGGATTGCCGGATGAGGCGAAGCGGAGATCCCCTCGCCTGCTGCGTTACGACCCCGCCACCAACAAGACGACCGCTGAGGCGGTGCCCTGGCCGGGCACGAGCAGTTTCTATTTCCGCTGCCTGGATGAGGCCCCAGACGGGGCGTTGTGGGCGGTCGGGAGTGATGGAGTCCTGTGGTTGCGCCGTGCGGCTGGCGAGCCATGGGAGGGGGTCTATCGCGTGGCTGCCAGCTGGCCGTGTGGCTTACTGGCCCTCCCGGACGGGAATGCCCTCATCTCGGATGGAAGTTCGGATGGGGTCGGCCCCCAGCGTCTTCGGCTTGTCACCCGGAAAGGACAGGTGAGTGTTTTTGCGGGGGCCGACACGGCCGGTTTGGACCGTGAGACCGTGCTGATCGAGAAGGCGCGGTTCAAGCTGCCAGCCGGCCTGGCGCGCCTGGGAGAGACGATCCTGGTCGCGGATAGCCAGAATGGTCTGGTGCGGGCCATCGAAGGCGGCAAGGTGTCCATCTGGGCCGGATCACTGGCGCCGCCGGGCAAGTCCTTGGCTGTTGAGTCGGTGCTGAACCTCCCGGGCGGGATTGCGGTGGATTCCAGCGGTCGGATTGTCCTCACGGAGATTGGCGGGAACACCGTACGGCGTCTCGAAAACGGACAACTTTCGCTGATCGCCGGTGGCGAGGTGGCGGCCGTGGACCCGACCAGCGCTGAGCCCCCCACCTCGGAGCGTCTCGATGGACCTACCAGCGTGGCGGCCTATGGGGATGATGTGTTCATCTGCGAGGCGTACGGACGGCGCCTGCGCAAACGTACGCCCGACGGACGTTTGACTGTCCTGACGGGGGCTGGTAACACGGAACTGAAGGCACCTCCCGCCGAGGGCATCCCCCTGCTGGCCAGCCAGGTCAAATTCGCCGACCTGCTCTCTGTGACCGTCGACCGCCAAGGTCGCCCGGTGTTTTCTGCGGGCAGCACCTCGATTGAACGCGCTCAGATCTGGCGGATCGAGCCGGACGGCACCCTGACGTGGCTGGCGGGCTCCTTCACGGGTAGCTGGCCCAATCCGCTGCAGACCTTGGCGGGGGATCCCCGCAATGGCAAGCAGGCCCGTGACGTGGCCCTCTCCCGTCTGGCTGGCCTCGCATATGACAAGGACGGCAACTTGTTTCTGGCCGAGCCGGCCTCGGCCCGGGTCTGGCGCATCGACCCCGCTGGCGTGATCACGCACTATGCGGGCTCAGGGTTGCTCGCTACCTTGGGCAAGGTCCGAGACGGCAGCGCCGAAACGGAGTCGGATGTCGCCGCCACGGCCGCTTCACTGCTCTTGCCGGTTGGTCTGGCCTGCGACAGCGAAGGGCGCCTCTACATCGGAGAGGTGGGAACGCGGGCCGCTGAGGGCGCGGCCCAGATGGGCGGTAACACGGATGTGCTGGCCGATGTGCCCGTGATCGAGGGGCGCGTTCGCCTGATCACCCGCGATGGCCGGGCCCATATTCTGGCGGGGGTCGGCTCCGGTCTTCAACGGGATTCGGTCCGCAACCCGATGGGCGTCGCGGTCTCGCCCGATGGGCGTCTGTACGTGGTGGACAATGGGACGTCACAGCTCAAGGAAGTGATCGTGACGCGCTGAGGGACCAGCGGGGGCGGGCCCCCCGGACGTCTGGGCGCTGCCCGCCCAGAGGAGGTTCGCGATGCGTGGGGGCTATTTCTGCGCCACGCGGGCGCCGGTAGGCCGGGCGAATTCCCCCAATTTGACCCGCAAGGCATCTTCTCCCTTGAGATACACGTCGAAAAAGGCGGCGATGTTTTCCCGCACATAGGCCATGCTGCGCGTGCGAATCGCACTGGCGGGGAGTCTGCCGTGATGGTCGAAGTCTGAGTGCCCGGCTTCCGGGAGCACCGCGAGGTATTTGTCACCATTCGGCAATGCTTCCCACGGTTCCAGACGCCAGCTTGGCGGGCGAGGCTGGCCAAAGGCATCGAAGCCGAGTTCCGCTTCTCCCACGGTCATGAACACCGGGGTTTGGACGCTGCGCCAGGCATCTGCTGGGGTGGAGACCCCGCGCGGACCACCGACTTCTCCGCTGCCGCGCGCCGAGATCGGTGCGATCGCCCGGATGCGCGGATCCAGCAGGCTCGTTCCGGGCCCCCCTGGCAGATCGATGCGGGCACCCGCCAGGGCAAAGGCGGTGTGGGCGCCTGCCGAGTGCCCCGCGTGCCCCACGCGTCGCAGGTCGATCTGGCCTCCAAAGCCCGGCAGGGGAAAGCGTTGGGCGGCCAGGGCATCCAGCAAGAAGCTCACGTCACGGGGACGCTCCGCTTCGGGGATGCCCGGGACGCGATCGGGGTGCTGCAGGTGAATCACCACGTAGCCGCGGGCTGCCAGGTGAGTCCCGAGATGCCTGAAAGCCTCGCGGGCAACCGTGTTGATCAGGCGATTGGTCGCGTATCCGTGGCTGAAGATCACCAGGGGATGCGTGCTTCGGCTTCCCCGAGGGAAATAGGCCTTGAGCGGCAATCGCCGGGCACGAGCCGGGTCGTGCAGGTCGTCCATGTAGGCGGTGTCGACCTCACTCACTTGCGCGGGTGCCCCCTGGCCTGGCGCAGGGGCCGTAGACCATAGCAGAGAGGCAATCCCAAAGCCGAGGAGGGTATGGCGCACGTCCCATGGTAGTCCGAGCAAGCGAGGACTGCCACCATGCTCCCGCTTTAAAACAATCTTTCTCGTCTATTAATGAGTCCTTATCTCTCTGGCGACCACCACAGGGCAAGCGCGGCCCTGATCGCGCCGACCATGGAGACGGACCCCCCATCGTGATGCCCCAGCGGCACAATCGGAGGACGCGCGGATGACCCAGCTGGCCCCTACTCCCCTGGCTGCGCCACCCTTGCCGCCCGTGCCGCTGCCGCCGGCTGCGGTGCTGCCGATGCCTCCCGGGCCGATGCCTGCCTCCCCCATGCCGGTGGATGCGCGGCTCGGGTCGCCCTCTCTGCGTGCCAGTGACGATTCACCCAGAGGGGGCCTGGTGGTCGACGTCCGCGGCCTGACCAGCCTTTACAATGCCATCTATACCGGCTTGAAGGCGCCTGCGCTGCGCAGCCTGGCGGGGAGTCTGAACAAGGCCATGCCCTTGATGCAGCGGGCTGCCCTGGTGCAGGCGATCGCCTCGGGGGTGGCGAACGGCCTGGACCTGATGCAGGGCCGGGTCGGGGCGGGCACCGCCGTGTCACGCTTCACCAACGACACCGTGGGAGCCTTCGTGGGCGGGGCCGGCGCGGCGGTCCTGGCTGGCCTGCTGGTCGGAGCCTTCAGCGTGACGGGCGTGATGGCCGCCGTGGTGGGCCTCCTCGGGGGCTTGCTGGGCTATGGCCTGGCGCAATCGCTCTGGTCGGCCACCGGCATTCCCGGTCTGATCAGCCGGGGCTTGAAAGGCGTGCTCGGCGACTGAGCGACGCGGCCACCTCTGAGACGCGCCTCGCTTTTTTAGTGCTTTCTTCAGAGGAACTTAATCTGATTTATAGCGACTGCGGCCCCGCGAAGGCGATAACCCTCCTGCACCGACTGCATCCGCCACACCAACCGAGGACACGCCGCCATGGGCATTCACGCCATCGCCAACTTCTTCCAGTCCCTGTCGCGCCCTGCCGTGGCGAGTGCCCCGGGCGCCCCCGCGCCCTGGCCAACTGCCCCCGCGCCTGTCTATACGCCCGACCAGCTGGCCTTCTCCGCTCCCCCGCCGCAGGCGGCTCCTGCCGTGGCCACGGCGCCGTCGCCCTATGGCGTGCCGGTGGCCCAGCCGGGTTGGCCCCAGCCGACCTGGAACGCCGCCCCCGCGCCGGCCATGAGTCCGGCCTGGCAGGCGCCATCGGCCCAGCCGGGCGTCCCGAACCAGGCGGACCCACGCATGGTGGCGCAACTGCAGCAAGCGTTGGCGGAACTGGTCGCCTTGGAGGCGCAGCTGTCGTTGCTGCTGCAGCAGGCCAGCCAGTCGGCTGTCCCGGGCTGGCCGGGCATGCCGGCCCCGCTGCCTGCGGCCGCGCCTCCTCCGCCCCCTCCGCCGCTGCCGGTTCCACCGCCGCAGGTCTATCTCCCTGCGCCGATGCCGGCTCCGGCTGTCACCCCTCAGATTCCTTCTCCCGCGCCGTCATTTGGCTGGCCATCCCCACAGCCTGGCACGTGGATGCCTCAGCAGCCGGTGCCCCAGATGTGGCCACAGGCGGCACCACCGGCGCCCTCCTGGCCGCTCTCGCCCCCCGTCGCGGGGCCTGCGCCCGCAGTTCCGGCGGCGGCTCAGCCTGCGCCCACCGCCGCACCTCAGCCGGGCGTCACGTCCCTGCCGGCCGCACCGACCCCGGGCAAGCCGACGATTCCTCTGACCGGTTTGCCGGCGGGCACCCGCCTCCGGCTGGCGCCGGGCACCTCGGTGATGGGCTTCGACATTGACGGCACCGCGGCCATCCGCGAATCCACCCCCCAGGTGCTCGACCTGATCGCCAAGGGGTCGGCCATGTTCGGGATGTTCCGGCGCACCTACGGGCTGCGCGCGGAGACCCGCAAGGACGGCACCGTGATGATCAACCTGAACGAGCTGGGGGCGGATGGTCAACCTCGCCAGAAGGTGTTTGGCGGCAAACTGAAGGTGATCGCCTCCAAGCCCGGAGAACTGACCTTGCGCGATCCGGATGGCAAGCCGGCCTCCATTCGTCAGGGCGCGGATGGCAGCCTGACCATCGAGCATCCACAGGGCACGGTCAGCCTGATGGTCACGGGGCAAGCCCCCTTGATCGCCGGCGTGGACGACGTCGATAACGACCGCCCGTTGGCCTGAAATAAGGCGAACGCGATTCTCTCCGGCCTGCGCGCACCGCGCAGGCTTCTTCCCGTGCCGCCGGCGCAAGCGATTGGATTCCGGAAGGCCTTGGTGCTTGGCGCACGACCACGCGTGGCGCTCGCTGAGCTTCAGGCCCCCTGCCCTGCCTGGGAGAAATCTCGGAAACGACGAGAACCAGATAATGTTGATTATATGGAAGGGTGTGTTTGCGGAGATTTCGCGCCACGGCGCGGAATCTGGCAATCCAGGCTGGGGTTCTCTCCGGATAACACGGCGAATGGCCATCTGGGGTAGGGAAACGGGTCAGATAATCAGGGGCGTCTAAAAAGGGTCTTGAGAACGCTTCCCTGACTGAATGGTCGTTCAGGTTTCAGGCATCCTCCTGCGCGACCGCGGCCAATCCGCATGCCACTGAAGAGGGGGGCGCCTCCCCGCGCGGAAAGTGCGCCGTGATGCCCTCCAGTTGCCATCCCTGGCCATCGATGTGGCGCCAGTGGTGGTAAGAAAACTCGGGCGGGTGACGTTCGGTGCGGATGCAGCGACCCTGGGCATCGAAAAAGTCCTGGGCGATGCGCGCTTCCAAGCGGGCAATCAGGCGATCGCCGGACGGAGCGCCTTCCACCACATGGACGAAGGCGGGCGGCGTGATCAGTTCGACCCTCCCGTCGCGTCGCTGGGCCCCCTCCGGCCAGCGAGCCAGTTGCGCCTCCACCATCGACGGATGCACCCATTGCTGAAGCTGGCGCAGCGCAGCAGGCGTGTCGGCTGACCAGTAGCGAGAGGCCACCTCACCCACCCGATTGCGCAATTCGTCGTGATCCCAGATTCCCGGCTGACGCCCTGATAGCCAGGAGATAAGCCGCTCGGATTCTACGTTCCGCGTATGTTCTCTCTGTGCTAATTTATTGCCAACCAGTAGTCGCACGGCGGTGGCACCCACCAGGGCCGAGACCGCACACGTGAGAATCAGGACCCAGGCCATGGCTCAGTGCGCAGGAGGTTCCAAGGTGTAGCGACTCACATCCAGGACTGGCAAGACCCGGTTCATCAGCTCCTGGCGTTCCGCATATGGCAGGAAGGCGCTCTTGAAGCCGTTGAGCACGATCCACTTCAAGGTTTTCTCGTCAAAGCCGAGGTGCTGGTGCAAGCGCCAGAGTTCCTCCGTGCTGGTGGTCCTGGAGAACAACCGGTTGTCGGTGTTGACCGTCAGGCGCACCTGATGCCGCGCATAGAACTGGATGGGATGCTCCGCGAAGCTGGGAACGACTCGGGTTTGCACGTTACTGGTAGGGCACATCTCCAGCGGGATGCGATGGTCGATGACGTACTGGAGGAGATCCTTGTCATCTCTCAGCGTGACACCATGACCGATGCGATGTGCGCCGCAGTCACTGATCGCTTGATGGATACTCTCCGGGCCCCAAGCCTCCCCTGCGTGGCAGGTGATGTTCAGATTCTTGTCGCGTGCGTGGGCGAAGGCGTGGACGTGCAGCTTGGCTGGGTTTCCAGCCTCGCCGCCTGCCAAATCGAAGGCCACGACACCCTCGTTTTTATACGCAACGGCCAGCTCTGCCAGACGGAAGGACTCCGACTCGAAACGGTCCCGCAATCCGCAGATGATGACCCGCGCCTTGGTGCCTGTGTCTCTCTCCGCATCGCGTAGGCCGGAGAGGACCGCTTCGTTGACGGCTTGGAGGCTAAGTCCACCCCGCATGTGCTCGATGGGGGCATATCTGACCTCGATGTAGAGCACGTTTTCCCGCGCGGCGTCCTCGACCAGTTCATAGGCCACGCGACGCAGGCTGGCGGCATCCTGCATCACCATGATCGTGTATTTGAACCAGACCAGGTAATCGGCCAGGGAATGCGAATCGTCGATCGCTTCGAGGATCCGTTGCAGTTCGTCCCGATCGTCCGTCGGGAGTTCGGCGGCTTTGCCTTGGGCGCGCGCCAGTTCAATCAGCGTATCCAGGCGCAGGGACCCATCGAGATGGCAGTGCAGATCCGCCTTGGGCCAGGCCAAGATGGTGTCTCGGGTCAGGGGCATCACGGTCCTCTCTCGGCCCTGGTCGGTGGCAGGGTCACCTGTGGTGTGTGGGCCAGTGGGGCTTAGTTTACCACGAGCCACTTGCCCCGGCGGACCCGGCCTTCGGCTGTCCTGCCAGGCTCCGCCGGAACAAGGCCTGCCGGGCGCCCTTGCGCCTTCAGCGCGGGTGCCTGGCTTGGGTTGTTTAAGATAATAATTGTTATATTGATTACTGGGCGGCCGACCCGTGCTCCTTGGGTATGATGGGGGCGTTGACCGTTGCCCCTATGCTTTGAGTGGACCCCCGTGAGTGAGGAAAATCAGGATGCTCCGCCGGAGGCGTCGCCCGCCTCCCCCGCACCTTCTCCTGCCCTGAGCCGGAAGGCCCTGGTCAAACGGCGCAAGAAGCGGGGCGCAGGCTGGACGATCGGGACGGTACGTTCGCATCGAATCGTGTCTCCGGAGGCTCTCGCGCATCGGCGGGCGGTTCTCACGCTGGTTGGGGCCATGTTGCCGCTGCCCCTGCTGCTGATCGGCGTCATGGCCTACGACCATTACGAAAGTCGAGCGGCGCTGGAGGCCGCCGGTCCTGCGGTGGCTGCGGTGGCCGAGCATGGGGGGGAGGCGGCTTCCCACGGGGCGGGTTCTCCCCCCAAGGACGCTCGCGCGCACGCGGCGGAGGGTGGCCATTCGGCCGGTGGTCACGCGGCGGCGGAGGGTGGCCATTCGGCCGGTGGTCACGCGGCGGCGGAGGCCGGCCACCCAGCCGTTGCTCATCAGGCCGTCCAAGCGCCTCACACGCCCCAGCCTGCTCACGGTTCGCTGCCACCTGGCTTTCGCTCTCACGCCTCGGCCCCACCAAGGGGCCGTTCCACGCCTCCTCCCGTTGCTGAGCGCCCCTTGTTGCGCGCCTGGAGCGTTCTTCAGGGCTGGTGGGGCACGCGGGTCGCGAGCCTCCGAGCCGCCTCTCCATCACCCCATGCGTCGCGCGCGCCTCATTCGCTGCTCCCATCCGGGGAACCGGGGCAGCACGCCAAGGCGTCCGCACCACACGTGGCGCCGGCGCCCCCGTCGGACCATCGGGGCGAACCGGCGCCTGCGGGGAGTCACGCGGACCCAGCCGAGGGGGCGTCACACGAGGCGCACCCACCCCCCGGCCCGGCGCATCGGGCCCCTCAGGACCACGGCCGCCAGGTCATGCCGGCTTCACCCCCGCCTCCTGAACAGGTTCAGGCGGCGGGGTCCCCAGGCCAGGTGGCAGGCGAGCGGGACCTTGAGCCTGGTTTCATGCCCACGCGCCGTTCGATGTCGCCCCCTCCGCAGGCGTCCGGGCAGGGGGCGGCCCGTCCTCGTCCCCTCGTCCGACCCACCTCCCCTCCCCCTTCCTGGGGCGCGCGTGCGGCAGCGGCTGTGGCCGGCTTGTTCCTGAACGTCAGCCGCGAGCGCGAGGCGAGTCAGCCCGTCTCGGCGACGTCTCCCGCTGAACGCCCTCCGGCCCCGGATCCTGCTCGCTTGACCCGCCATGCCCGGCAAGTGTCGTCGCGTCTGGGCATCGAATTGTCGCCTGCAGGGCCCGGGTTGTACCGTTGTCGAACCTCGGACGGCCTGGTGCGTCTGCAGTTGGAGGCGTTGCCGGACACCGGGAGCCAGCTTCAACTGGTGACAGACCTGGCGCGTGCCCGGGGGGCCAGCCGGAGGACCTCGCCGTCGGGGGCCTGGCCCGCGCTGCCGCTGACCGCGTTTGTCGAGGACGTCTCGGGTCATACCGAAGCCTGGATGCGTCGGCAGTCGAGTGTGCGCGTGATTGACCGATTCGTGGCGACTTACATGCCGCCTGGTCCCGGCACGGCCTCGGGGGCGCGTCTCGACTGGTGGCTGGGAATGCTGAGGGCGCGTCTGGCGGCGCAGGGAGAGCCTGCGGAGGGGAGCGTGGACCAGGTCTGGACCCCCACGTTCAATGTGGGCACGCGCATCGGGCACGCCTTTTTGGCAGGTCGTGAATTCACGCTGCAACTCTATGTGCCCCCCGAGGACGCGGGCCTGTAGCGCGGCCCTTGGCTGCAGGCCTGAGGCGTTTGGTGCGTGGCACACACGCTGGGCCTGGACGGGTATGTTATGTTAGATTGAGGCGCGGAACTTTTCACCGCCGTCCCCACCTTTCCTTGCCTCGCTTCGGAGGGCTCGATGTCAGACACGACCACCTTGACCAGCGATCAGGTTGCCCAATGTCTGGGCATCAAGTCGTCGCAGGTGAAGAATTGGGCCGTTCGCTTGCCCGTGCCTTCCTGGGTGGAATCGGACGGGACGCGCTACTTCCCGGCTGATGCGCTGGGAATTCTCGAAACCATCAAGATGATGCGCGAGGAGGAACACTCCTATGCCACCATCCGTCGCTTTATCGAGCCCCTGCTGCCGGCCAATCCGCAGCCGGTCACCGAACCCGCTCGGGTGTCGCTGTCCAACGAGCGGGTCACGGAAGTGATGTCGGTCGTGCGGCCCTTGTGGAACGCCTTGCAACACGAACATGCCGAGGCGGCGCGTCGCCTGGCGCGGTTGGAGCAAGAGGTGGTGACGCTGCGTGCCGAGCGGGCGGCCATGCAAGCGCAACTCGCGGCCCTCTCGCCCACCCGTTCCGCCGCAGTGGGGGCCCGCGGTTTGCTTGCCCGGCTGGTGCGTGGCTTGACCTTGCGCGCGCCGGAAGTGCCCCATACGCCCGACGTGACGCTCGACCTGCGCCCCATCTGAGCGCGGCGACTCCCCACCCGGATGTATCGAGGGCGGCGCTGACGCTGCCTGAGTGTTGTCACGTCCGCCCATCGCAGCTCATGCTCGCCGGTGAGGACGTGATGCGATGGATGGTGAGCGTGGTTGGTGTCTGGGGCGGCTGGCGGGCATTCCCATCTGGTTGAGCCCGAGCTGGCTGTTCATTTTCGCCCTGGTGTCGCTGGGACTGGGCCTGCACGCCGTGCCAGGCTGGCAGCCGAATTGGCCGACGGCCCTGTCCATGGTGTTTGGTGGGCTGCTGGCGCTGTGTTTCTTTGCGGGGCTCGTGCTGCACGAGCTGGCCCACGCGCTGGTCAGCCGTCACTTCGGCCTGCCCGTGGCCCGCATTCGCCTGTTCCTGTTCGGCGGCGTCTCCGAGGCGCTGGCCGAGATGCGCACGCCGCGGGAAGAGTTCTGGATTGCCGTGGCCGGGCCCGTGCTCAGCGTGGTGCTGGCCATCGTCTGGCTCGCCGTCTCCGCGCTCTGTGCCGCCTGGCCGGCCCCTGCGGCCCTGGTCGAGGGGAGTTTCTGGCTGGCCGTGGCCAATGTAACTCTGGCCGCTTTCAACCTGCTGCCCGGTTTTCCGATGGACGGGGGGCGGGTCCTGCGCGCGGCGCTGTGGGGGGCCAGCGGTGACCTGGTGCGTGCGACGCGCTGGGCTTCCGGGGTGGGCCGAGCCTTTGCCTGGCTGTTGATGGCGATCGGCTTCTTTCGCTTGCTGGGAGGCGAATGGCTGGCCGGTGCCTGGCTCGTCACCCTCGGCTGGCTGATCGATCAGGCGGCACAGGCGGCCTATGCGGAGGTGCTCGTGTCACGCGCCCTGGACCACATCTCGGTGGCCCGGCTGATGAACGCCACGCCCCTGACCGTCGCTCCGGACCTCAGCCTGCGCGAGGCCGTGGAGACGTATTTCTTGCCGTATCCGTTCAACAGTTATCCCGTGGTGGCCGGGCAAACCCCGCTGGGCCTGCTGGACCGCGATGCCGTGCTGCAGGTGCCCCGAGCGCGCTGGCCCGAGGTGCGGGTGGCCGACGTCATGTCCCCCTTGGCGGCGCTGCCTGCCCTGCACCCGCACATGGCGGCCAAACAGGCCTTGCCGCTGCTCGCCGGCGCGGGCACGGGGCGTTTACCGGTGCTGGAGCACGAACGCCTGGTGGGGTTGCTCAGTCAGACGGATGTCGTCCGCTATTTGCTCTGGCAGGCGGATGGGATTGCCCCGTCTGGCTCGCGCGGGCGGGAGGGGCCCGCGTGATCAGCGCAGGCTATCGCCCGTGCTGGCGTTGAAGACGACGGGCGGCTCCAAGCCGTCCTGCCGCAGGGTCTGCACATGCCAGGCCAGCTCGCGGAAGTGGTGCGCATTCAGGCTGCCCGCGAGCGTGAGGCGGAAGTGGGCATCAAGGGGTTGCGTGGGGCGCAGCGTGCGGGCGTGGGCGATCGCCGATTGACTATCGATGCGAGGAATCGGGCTGTCGAACAGGGCCAAGCCCAGCGGCAAACCGTCCAGCCAGGCGGCTTCAAGTTCTGCCTGGCCGGACTCATGGATCCGCAAGGTGATGGCGCGATAGGAGGCCCCTGCTTGGCTGGGGGAGGGGCTGCCGCTGGGAGCGCTCAGATACCGCAGGGTCCAGTGGCCACCCGGGCCAGGAACACCCAGGGCCGTGATGTGCGTGCCCGCCAGGGACTGGAAGCGAGCGGCCTCGTCGAACGCCAGCGCCTGCTGGTGGGCGAAGGCCAGCACCCGACAGGCACTCACGGGGCGATCGAGACTCGGCAGTGCCTTGGTGAGGCCGCGCACGCGGGTCGCCAGGCGCGGCGATACCGTGGCGGGAGAATCGGCTCGCGGGGGAAGACCACACGCTGTCAGGCCCACGAGGGCCATCAGCAAAAGGGGCGTGGAGCGGGGCAGAACAGCCACCTGGTCGATCCTCGGGTCGGGATCACACGACCCCTCACCCTCCAGCCTATCATAATATTTTGGTTAACACCAGGCTAAATAAGCGTGTTATGGCGGAGCCTCGGGGCGCCCCGCGCCTCGCGCTGGACTCGACGCTTCAGCGCAAAACCGCCCCTTGGTGGGGCGGTCGGCCGATGAACCGTCACGCTAGCCGGTTACCGGAACAGTTCCTTCAAGCCGCGGAACAGTTGCTCGAAGCTCTGCCCGAGATCCATCGGATATCCAGGATAGCCGGGATATCCCGGGTAGCCGTAGCCGGGCTGGGTCGGGTAACCATAGACCGGGGGCGCCGGGTAGCCGTATCCGGGCTGCGCCGGATAGCCCGGATAGCGGCCGTTGTAATGCGCGGCGTTCTGCTTGGCATAGGTATCCGTCGTGTTGACCGTCGCCGTCCCGCCGTGGGGGTCCGCCGGACGAGCGGAGCGGGGCGGCAGAGACACGGGGGCGACCGTGGTGCGTGCAGCGATCGGGGTGGTCATGGTGGCCTCCGAGGGGTCACGTCAGGTGAACAACCGGGCGACACAGCGTCGTCCTATCATCACTATCGGGAGGCCTGGGCCCGAGGGTGCTTAATTTCGGAGGTTTTTCAGATTAACTTTACATTAAAATAAAACCGGTAGGTCAGGCGATTCCGGCGAATCCGCGCGCTTGCTTTCACGCGCCAGTACCTCATCGCGGCGCTCGGGCGCGTGCGGACTTCCGGCACGACGATCGACGCAGCGATCGGCCTTCAGGGTCGCGAGGCTGGCCGGGTTCATCCTGAGCGACGCTATCCGATGGCGGAGCCTGCCAGGGCCGTTTTCAGGGCGGCGGCCGCCTGGGCCCGGTGGCTGAAACGGTTCTTCTCGGCCTTGGACAACTCCGCGAAGGTTCGCCCGGAGGGGGCATGAAAAAAAATCGGGTCATAGCCGAAGCCCCCGGTGCCGCAGGGCGCTATCAGGATGGTCCCCTCGCAGCGGCCTTCGACCGTGATCAGGCGCCCATCCGGCCAGGCCAGCGCCATGGCGCAGACGAAGGCGGCCTGCCGTTGGGACGTGCCCGCCAGTTCATCCAGCAGACGGGCAATGCGGGCTTCGGGGGTGGCGGCATAGCGCGCAGAGTGTATCCCGGGTCTCCCGCCGAGTGCTTCCACGCAAAGACCAGAGTCATCCGCCAGGCAAGGTTGATTGAAGGTTTTGGCTCCCGCTTGTGCTTTGAGTGTTGCATTTTCGATGAAGGTTGCGCCGGTTTCGTCTACTTCCAGCGGGTAAGGGGTCAGCGCGAACTGCCAGCGTGACTCGGCCTTCTCGTCCGTCTCAAAGAGACTGCGGAGCTCATCGAGCTTGCCAGGGTTGGTCGAGACCAGCAGGATGGTTGTCATCACGGAGTCGCCTTGGGGGAGCGGCTGGGCGGCTGGCGCATCTTGGTGACCCGGTTGGCCCGCACCACGTCGCTGATTTTGGAGACGGTCGCCAGCACCCGCTGCAGGTGGTTCATGTCGCTGATGTCGATGACCAGGTTGATGATCGCAGATTTGTTTCGCAAGGTGCGGATGCGGGCCGCCCGGATGTTGGTTTTGATGTCCGCGATCTTGGCGGAAACATCTTTGAGCAGGCCCACGCGATCCATCAATTCAATCTCGATCTCCACCGGGTAGGTGCTGCCGGAGGCGGAAGGCGCCCACTCGACTTGCACGATCCGACCCGGATCGACCTGTGCCAGGTTCGGACACTCGGCGGCATGCACCGTGATGCCTCGCCCACGCGTGACGGCCCCGCGCACGGGTTCGCCAGGCAGAGGCATGCAGCAGCGGGCCAGGTTGACCAGCATCGAGTCGCTGCCGTCGATCAGGATGGTGTTCTTTTCCTTGCCGCCTCCTTTCTGCCGCGGTGCTTCTTTGGGCGCTTCGGGGGGGAGGTTGGGCGGCGGGGCCTCCGGCTTCAGCCGGTTGAGCACCTGGGTCACGCCCAGTTCGCCGTAGCCGATCGCCGCGAGCATGTCATCCACGGTGGTCATGTTGAACTTCTGGGCCGTCTCGAGCGCCCGATCGCTCTTGAGCAGCTGTTCCAGGCCGGCACGGCCCACTTCGCGCTCAAGGCCCTCCCGGCCCAGCTGGATGTTCTCGTCGCGGTGCTCCTTCTTGTACCACTGCCGGATGCGGTTCTTGGCCGAGGTGGTGGCGGCAATCTTGAGCCAGTCGCGGCTGGGGTGGGGCGTCTTGCTGTTGATCACCTCGACGATGTCCCCGTTGCGCAGATGGGTGTCCAGCGTGACGATCCGTCCGTTGACCTTTGCGCCCACGCAGCGGTGCCCGACGTCGGTGTGAATCCGGTAGGCAAAGTCGATCGGGGTGGCGCCGCGCGGCAGATCGATCACGTCCCCGCGGGGGCTGAACACGAAGACCTCGTCGGCGAACAGGTCCTCCTTGACCGTGTTGAGGTATTCGTGCGCGTCTTTCAGGTCGTTTTGCCAGTCGAGCATCTGGCGCAACCACGTGAGCTTCTGGTCCGCGTCTCCGATCGCGCGGCTGCCTTCCTTGTAGCGCCAGTGCGCGGCAATGCCGTATTCGGCCACGCGGTGCATCTCGAAGGTGCGGATCTGGATCTCGACCGGGCTGCCCTTGGGACCGATCACCGCGGTGTGCAGCGACTGGTACATGTTGGACTTCGGCATGGCGATGTAGTCCTTGAAGCGGCCTGGAATGGGCTTCCAGAGCGAGTGGACCACGCCCAATGTCTCGTAACACTCCTTCAGCGAGTCCACCAGCACGCGCACGGCCGTGATGTCATAGAGGTCCGTGAACTCTTTCTTCTGCTGCACCATCTTCTGCCAGATGCTGTAGAAGTGCTTGGGGCGCCCCGACAGCTTGCAGGGAATCTCCAGCTTGCTGAGTTCTCCCTGCAGGTCGCCCACGATGCGCGCGATGATCGCCTCGCGTTCCTCGCGTTTGGCCGCCACCAGCTGGGCCAGCTTGTAGTACTCCTCCGGGTGAAGGTAGCGCAGGGACCAATCTTCCAGCTCGGCCTTGATACGTCCGAGACCGAGACGATGCGCCAGCGGCGCGAAGATTTCCAGCGTTTCGCGGGCAATCTCGTGCTGCTTTTCTTCCTTCATGTGCGCCAGCGTGCGCATGTTGTGCAGGCGGTCCGCCAGCTTCAGCAGGATTACCCGGATGTCGTTGCCCATCGCCAGGAACATGCGGCGGAAATTCTCCGCCTGCCGTTCTTCCTTGCTGGAGAAGGAAATCTTGCCGAGCTTGGTGACGCCTTCGACCAGCCGACACACTTCGGAACCGAACTGTTTGCGCAGTTCTTCGGCGTCGATGTGGCAATCTTCGAGCACATCGTGCAGCAGCCCGGCCGCCACGGTGGCGCCATCTGCTTCGAGGCCCGCCAGAATCTTGGCCACCTCGACCGGGTGCATGACGTAGGGCTCACCCGATTTGCGGGTTTGGCCCGCGTGGAGCTGTTCCGCTAGCGCGAAGGCACGCCGGACCAGGCCCTGGTCCTCCGCTGGGAGGTAGGTGCCAATGGCTTTGAACAGGCCGTCAGTATCGACCGAAGACTTTTGCGCCATGGGGGTCGCCGTGTCTGGGCCTGGTTGCCTCGCCTGGACCCACAGCGCTGGGGGTAGGGGGTCGTCCCGCGTCGGACGGCCGCCTGGCGTGGCGGCGAGAGGCGCTTGCCCGCTTGCCTCTCGCTGCGTCGGGGGGCGTCATCGATTCCATCGTATCAGACTGGATGGTCACACCCTATTCTTCCCCAGCAAGCCTGATTCGATGCCGGAACGGGGGCGGTGCGATCGCCGGGATGCCCCACGGCCCAGGCCGGCCGGCTGGAAAATCGGCCTTTTTTCGCCTTCAGTAAGTCAGCAACGCATGGACGTCCAGGCCGGGGAGTCTGTCGCGCCCGGCCAGAAAGGCCAGCTCGATCAGGAAACCAGCCGCCGCCACCTGGCCCCCCATCCGCTCGATCAGCGCCCGCGTGGCCGCCACGGTGCCGCCGGTGGCCAGCAGATCATCGATGATCAGGACCCGATGCCCCGCTTTCAGGGCATCGGCGTGGATCTCCAGCGAGCCCGACCCATATTCCAGCGTGTAGTCGATCTTTTCGGTCTGATAGGGGAGTTTCCCGGGCTTGCGCACCGGGATGAAGCCCTTGCCCAGGTGATAGGCCAGGGGCGCCCCCACCAGAAAGCCCCGGCTTTCGATGCCGACCACGTAGTCGATCGCCAGGGGGCGGTAATGCGCGACCAGCCGGTCGATGGCGCTCTGGAAGGCCTCGGCATCCCTGAGCAAGGGCGAGATGTCCTTGAAGACAATGCCGGGTTGCGGAAAATCCGGAATGTCGCGCACGTAGGTCTCGAGATCGAGCGAGGTGGGGGTGGGCATGGCCACTCCTTTCATCCAGCTTGGTTGGGGGAAGGGCAGAGATCGAGAATCTTGAGGGTCAGACGGTTGCGCCCCTGCCAGCGTTCGGCCAGGGGCACGAACACGGCGTCGAGGTGGGGCGTTTCGAGCGGGTACTGGCCGCCGCGCCCAAAGGCGATCGCCGGCAGCGTGCCCGTGTCATCGGCGAGTTCGAGCCACAGATGCTCGTTCTCCGGGCCTCGACGCTCCTGTCGGACGACCCTCAGGTGTCTGGCCACGAAGAGCGGTGCGGGGTTTTCCGGCCCGGTCGGCTCCAGGCGATCCAGTTCGGCGACGGTCTCGTAACTGAGCCAGCCGAGCGGCACCTCCGCATCCACTTTCCAGACTTTCGGGGCGTAGGCCGCATCCCCCATCATGGCCTGAACCTCGGCCTGAAGCGCCGTCACGAACGCCGCCATGTCCGCCTCGCGAACACTGACGCCGACGGCCTGACCGTGTCCGCCGAAACGCACCACGTGCTGCTGAACGCGGCTCAGGGCGGCGTGCAGATCGAAATGAGCCGGGCTGCGCCCGGAGCCACGCCAGGTGCCACCATTTTCGGGGGCCAGCAGCAGGGTCGGCCGATTTTCTCGACCCGCCACCCGCGACGCGACGATGCCCAGCACGCCGTGGTGCCAGTGCGCATTGTGCAGCACCACGGCCGGCCCGCGGGGCAATTCGTTCAAGGAGATCAACGCCTGCACCTCACTTTCGATCACCAGCGAGAGCGTGCGGCGCTCGTGGTTGAGTCGCTCCAGATGTTGCGCCATTTCGCTGGAGCTGGCTTCGTCCTCATTCAACAGCAATTCGAGCGCCAGGCGCGGGTGCGCCATGCGACCCGCCGCATTCAGTCGGGGGATCACGCGTTGGGACAGCTGCTCGGCGATGTAGCGTTGTTTGAGGTTGCACTTCGCCACCCGTGCCAGCGCCGCGATGCCCGGACGCGGCGCGCGACGAATGCGTTCGAGTCCGAGCTTCACCAGCCGCCGATTTTCCTGCGACAGGGGCGCCTGGTCGCTCAAGGTGCCCAGCACCACCAGGTCTTGCAGGTCCCTGGCGTCGGCGCCGTCCACCGGGTGCGCCGCGTCGAGCGCGCGCGCGAGGGCATAGGCCAGCCCCACGCCCGAGAGGGGGGCCAGCACACCAGGGGCGTCTGCCAGATGGGGGTTGACGATGGCCACGGCTGGCGGCAGTCGAGGCCCCGGAAGGTGATGGTCCGTCACGATCACGGCAAGCCCGAGCGCGCGCGCGTGGGCCAGTTCCTCCAGGGCCGTGGTGCCGCTGTCCACGGTCACCAGCACTTGAGAACCCGCCGCGGCCAGCGCGTCGAGCGCCGCCGTGGTGAGGCCGTAACCGTCCGTGTTGCGTTGGGGCAGGTGATAATCGACCCGCGCGCCGTGTTGCCGCAACGCTTGAAGCAACAGGGCCGTGGCCGTGATCCCGTCGATGTCGTAATCGCCGCAGACCGTGATCGACTCCTCCGCCAGAATCGCCTCGCGCAGCCGAGCGACGGCCAAGGCCATTCCGGGCAGGGCCGTGTAGTCAGGTTCCGCTTCCTCCGCCTCCGCCAGAAAGGCGTCGACGGCTGCGCCCGGCTGCCAGCCGCGGGCAGCCAGCACCGTGGCCAGCAACGGCGGAAGGCCGAGGGCCTGGCGCAGGGCCTCGGAACTCGCGTTCGAGGTCGCACGGGTTTGCCAGTACAGACGCGGGTGGGCCGGCACGGGACTCCTTCCGGGGGCGCTTCATGCGCGGGCAGGCTGGCCCTGGCCTCCTTCCCGCGGGCACGCCTTCCTTATCTACCCTGGCGAACCTTCCCCTCTTCGGCCTTGCGCGAATTGCGTGCAGGCAAGACACTGCGTAACATAGGGGCATGTTGATCCGGATGCCTCGGCGCGTCTGCGTGGCCACCTGTGCCCTCGTGCTGGCCCTTTCCTTCTTCGGACGCTCCGCCCGCGCCAGCGATGACCCGGCCTGGCAGGAGATTCGTTCGGACTATCGTAGCGCTCACTACGAGAGTGCCTTGCAACGCTTGCGGCAGCTCGTGGAGATCCGGCCTGGCGATCGCGAGGCCCACTATTACATCGCGCTGGTGACGTGGCGCCTGGGGCAATATGCAGAGTCAGCCGTCGCCTGGCATCGGGTCCAGGAACTCGACCCTCAGGGGCCTTTTGGACGGGATGCGGAGATGTGGCTGGCCTCCTTTGGTGACGTGGCGGCCGGACGGCTCCCGCTACCCGGGTCGAACGACAGGCTGAGTCCGCCTCCCTCCCCGCCGCCGCTCGAATCGGATCCGCGCGCGGGGCTGCCGCGCGCGACCCCTTCGCTGGGAGTGACGCTTGCCTCGCCTTCGCCTTCGGCTCAGGTGGTGCCCCCCCGCTCCGGGCCCCAGGCGCCCGCCATGGCGCGGTCCGCCCCCCCGGTCGTCGCCTCCCCGTCCTTGGAGTCGCCCCGAGGCGTCGCGAGGCCTCTGGGGAAATTCGCTCCTCTGCTGCCCGGGTCGCCGCTGCCGGCCGGGTCATCTTCACCCGCTCCAAGCCTGCGGATGTCAGCGCCTCCGCCGCCGTCCGACTCCTCCCCGACCACCAGCCCCGGGTCGCCCCCAGCGAGCGTCGCGGCCTCCTCGCTTCCCTCGGCCGCCCGGGTGGCCCTGCCTTCAGCGGCACCGACCGCTGCGTTCTCGCGCCCCCAGCCAGCCAGCCCGACCCCTACCAGCCCGCCTGTTCCCGTCAGCGCCGCGTTACCCCCGGCAGGACCAGCGGGGGCGTCCGCGGGGGGCCTCGTGCTTCCGCCGGAGCCTCTGCTGTCTGCGCCGAACCCGCGGCGGGTGATCCGCGCGACCGCCACGCCGCCCCCGCGCACCCCCTGGTTGGCGGCTCAGCCGGCCAGTTCCGGCACGCGCCCGCGGGCGCGAAACGCCCGCCCCGGATACTTCAAGGGCATGGACGGCACCTTCGAATTCGTGCCCCCCGTGGGGTTCATCTTGCTCGATGAAGGAGATGACCACGGGGAGTTTCGCGCCCTGTTCGGGCCGCCTCCCGCGGCGGGCGATCGCCGGACCAGTGAGCAGCCGCCCACCTTGTTGATGGTCTGGCGGGAGGTGCCCGAACTGGAACGCTATCGCGCGGATCAGCGGGCGGCGCGCGCGCGCCAGTTCCTGATGTTGGAAGCCGCGACCTATGGCCCCGGTGCTCGGGTTGAAGCCCGTTTTGGCGTCCAGACGGTGAAGGTGGCCCAGCGGCAAGGGAGCTGGGCAGCCGACACCTGGCTGTTTTTCCAGGCGTCTCGCCTGTATGCCATTACCTACGGGGGGGAGGCGCTGGCGTTGCCGGGCCACGTCGGGGCGGTGAATCGCAGCCTGGGAACCTTGATTTTTAACCCGTGAGCGCGTTTTCGGGCTGTTGCCCGGCTGGTAGCCAGCTGGCCATCCAGGCAAAATGATGAGGCGGACGGGACGATGCTGTCCGGGGAGGCCCAGGGGGCCGGACGGGCAGGTTGGATTCCAGGGAGCGCCAGCTCTTGCCTGGGCGGATGGGACGCGGGTGGGACATGCGGGCAAAACACCTTTCAGGGTTTCCCATGGTGCGCGCGATCGGGGCGGCCCGGCGAGGACCCCCGACACACCAGGTGCGTGATCCTGGGCACGTCGGGGGCGCCTGGCCGCCCTGAGGCAGAGGACCTGTCAGCGGGTATGAAGCGGGAGCAGGACCTGACGGGGAGCCCCTCCCCTGATCCTGGGGACACGCCAGCCGGGAACCGATCGTGAGCGAGGACAAATCCAAACGCAGCGGTGATCAGCTCAAGCTGAACACCCAGGCGCTGCCCTCAGGCACCCAGCCTCTGCGCAAGCCCTCGCCAGGGGGGGGGCGCCAGAGTGACGCCTTGCAATGGGACGACCCTGCCATGCAGTCCGTGGTGGAAACCACGGTGGCCCGGGTCGGCAAGCACATCCACGTGCTCGAACAGCGCGTTGAGTTGCTGGTGCATTCGGTTCAAAGTGCCGGATTGCCGATTCCGGGCGTCGAGAACTGGGCGTTCAAGCACGCCGTGTCGCCCCAAGGCAAAAAGATCATTGCGTATCTCGAGAAGCTGGTGGTGGTCAATGCCAGTGTCGCGCAGCAGATCCAGGTGGCGATTTTCCGGTTTCATGAAGCCCGCCAGGCCGTCACCGACGCGCGCGTGCAGATGCGCGAAGGGGTGGCGGGCCCGCATACCCTGGAGGAGGTCAAGCGCAAGTTTTATCCCCTGACCAATTTGCACGTCGAGTTCCGCCAGGACTCGCTGCTCGCCCAGATGTTTCCGCCTCCGGAGGCCGCGCCGTCGCCTCAGGCGAGGGCCGCCACCGGACATTTGCAGGCGCGGGGGACCCAGTTGCTCTCCGGCGGCGATGCCGCCCTGCGGCATCAGCAGTTGCGTCAGGCGACGCTGCAGCAAGGGGAACAGGTGCTGCGCTACCTGGCGCCCGGCATGGAGGCGCTCAAGCGCACCGTCGACATGCAGCGTCCTGCGATCGGGGCAGCCTTGCTGGATATCTTCAGCACCCAATCGCGGCGAGAACGCCTGCTCGCGCAGCGTCTCAAAGATGATCCGCGCGCCGCGCAGTTGGCCGGTAGTGCGGTGGAACTTTACGGTCATCTGCGAGACCAGGTGACGGACGTGCGCAAGGGGGGCAAGTTCGAGCCCCTCGCGGAGCAGATGGAGTATCTCGCCAACCTGCTCGGCGTCTGGCACCAGCATCCGGTGCTGCGGGAGTTCTTTCCCAAGCTCGATCGCGAGCTGTTCTTCGTCAAAACCTGACGGAGGCGCTGCGCCAGGCGGGCGGCTTGCCGCCCATCCGGGAATGCGCTAGAATCGGCTTCCGCTGCCCGAGTGGCGGAATGGCAGACGCAGTCGACTCAAAATCGACCGCCGCAAGGCATGCCGGTTCGACTCCGGCCTCGGGCACTTTGGCCCCCCACCTGGCTTTCCGGGTGGGGGGCTTTTTGGCTCATAATGACTATGGGTAACAAATCCGGCCGGGCGGGGTGCCGAGGGCGAGCGCCTCAGCCCTCCGGCGATCGCCCCGCCCACGCCTCCGGGGCCTCGGCCGCTAGGGCTCCGTTGTAAGGGGCCCGTGGCAGTTCCATCACCCGACCCTCCGGCGCAGGCGCCCCAGAACGCGCCCGCAGCTCCTCCCAGAGCTGCCCCTGCCCGAGCAGCACGCCGAGCAGCTTGCCGCGGACCTGCTCGGAGGCGAGGGCCTACTTGCTCATGGCGGTGTGCTCCTGGAGCGCGTCCATGATCGCGTTCATCAGCTCGGCCGCGCGCAGATCTCGGTCTCGAAGTGGATTTCTTGGTGCAAGGCGGGCATAGGCAGCTGTTGTCCTGTGGGCACGGGCCACCCGCTTCATACCCCACGGAGGCGCGTGGCGGACCCCTCGGTCCTGCGCAGCCCTCGGGGGCAGGCTTTCGTATCGGCCTCTATACATTGGCTTATCGGGTATAGTTTCTTATGGAGCCCTGTGCGAAAGGTTACGCCCCTCGGACCTCGCACGGCGCTGCCGGGGAGAGCTTGTCGATGCCGCGCTTCGAGTCACGCTGGTGGGAGCCAGACCTGAGCCTGGGTGAGCAGCACCGGGCGGCCCGCGGCTTCCGTTACGAGGCCTACGTCCCCGACCCGGTGGCGGGCTTCACGCTGGCGCTGCCGCTGGACCTGGCGCAGGAGCTGGAGGCGACGGTGCAGGCGGTCGCCCAGCTGCAGGACCTCGTGGTGGTGAGCGGCCTCGAGGCCCTGAGCCGTCAGCTGCTAAGGGCGGAGAGCATCGGCTCCAGCCGCATCGAGGGGTTGCAGCTCTCGCAGCGGCGCCTCGCGCGCTCGGAACTCGCGCCCGCGCAGGGCGACGCGCTGGCCCGCTCGGTGATGGGCAACATCGCCGCGATGGAGGCCGCCATCCAGCTCGGCTCGCGGACGGTCCGCATCGAGGTGGCGGACCTGCTGCGCATCCACCGCCAGCTGCTCGAAGGCACCGAGGACCGGGAGGTTGCCGGCCGCCTCCGCACGACTCAGAACTGGATCGGGGGCTCGTCGCACAGCCCGGCGCACGCCGAGTTCATCCCGCCGCCCGAGGGCGAGGTGGAGCCCCTGCTGGCGGACCTGTGCGACTTCCTGGCCCGCGAGGACCTGCCCGCGATCGTCCAGGCGGCGGTGGCGCACGCGCAGTTCGAGACGATCCACCCGTTCGCCGACGGCAACGGCCGGGTCGGCCGCGCATTGATCCACACCGTGCTGCGTCGCCGCGGCCTGACGCCCCACTTCGTGCCGCCCGTGAGCCTGGTGCTGGCTACCAACGCCACGCGTTACGTCGAAGGCCTGACGGCCTTCCGGGCTGGCGACGCGCTGGCCTGGTGCCGGACCTTCCTGCGCACGCTCCACGCCGCGACCGAGCACGCCAAGCGCCTCAACGCCGACCTGCTCGCGCTGCAGGGCCGCTGGCGGAAGGCCCTCGGCCACCCCCGCAGCGACTCCGCGGCTGAGCGCCTCATCCAGCTGCTGCCCGCCCACCCCGTGCTGAACGCCGAGGCGGCCCAGGCCCTCGTCGGTGCGAGCGCGGTGGCGGTGCGCGGCGCCCTCAACGACCTGAGCGCGGCAGGGGTCCTCAAGCAGGTCTCGATCGGGCGGCGCAACCGGGTCTGGGAGGCGACGGCCCTGCTTCACCTCGTGGACGACCTCGAGTGGACGCTGGCGACGCCGACGGTCAGTGGGCTCGATCGGCGCCCGGCCCCGCCACGACCGCAGGGGTGACGGACCTCGCCGGTGTCAGGCTTCACCACGGCCACCGTGCTGCCTGCATCATCGTCTGCTGTGCATTCGGCTCCACATCGATCACCTGAGCAACCGCTACCGGAACCGGTGATCGCTTCCCCCGAAGACGTCCTGGGATTGGCCGATCGCTGGCGTGGCAGAGCACATCGGCTCCGTCAGCAAGCGATTGCCTCTGCCGGAAGCTCTCTCCGGACTTACGCTACACTGGGGTGAGCGTTGTTTCGGGTTTCGGGTAGGTTGGCTGCTCGCTCATCGCTGCGGTCCTCCGGTGCAGGGTCTCCGCTGGGTCAGCTCACCTCGTCCGGGTCGATGTTCCCCCAGACCGGCATGTCGGGGTCCACCCACAGCGGGCCTTCGTCCTCAGGTGAGGGCGCGGTGAGGCCTTGGGCCCAAACCTTTTTGAGCTTTTTCAGCACGCTGTCCGCGTCCGCGACCTCGTCGCTCTCGTCCGAACCTTCTGGCTGAGTCTCACGCATCGAGGTGCCTCCTGCTTCTCGCATCGTCCGGCGGTCAATGCCTGCCGGGCTTGGTGTACCCCACGGGCAGCGCTGAGGCTAGTCTCTCAGGACGAGCAAGGGTAAGTCACCCGCACCGCAAAGGATGCCCCAGGGATGCCGAAAGAAAAGGCCGGTTTCCAGCCATCGCTGGAAACCGGCTTCTCATCAGGCGCTCCGGGAGAGTCTCGAATCCCCGACATCATTCTAAGGGCGGACACCATCTATCCAACTGAACTACCGAGGCCCGCTGTCATCCCGGACCGCATCAGCCGCCAGCTGGAGGCCGACCTGGCGCATGTCCGCTTCTGGCTTTTCCGGCTGCTCGTCCCAAACCTTGATGCACGCCAGCAGGTAGGCGCTCTCCGGGGTCAGCGGCCCCTCATTCAGGTTACCTGATTCCGGTCGTAGGGCCTCAAGTGTCGCACGCAGATCACCTGGCTTTCCGGGTGGGGGGCTTTTTGGTGGATTGGGGCCGCGAGCCCGACCGGGGCTGCCGGGGCGCCTGCCCTCAGAACACCACGCCGAGGTCTTGCTCCGCGCACCCGTGGCAGACCACCTCGGCCCCCACCGTGAGGCAGCGCCCCGGCCCGAAGCCTTCGCCGCAGCGGCTGCAGAGCACGTGCCGGGCGCGCAGGGCCTCGAAGCCCTGCGCCAGCAGCGCCCGCAGGGCAGCGCTGCGCAGCTGGGAGAACGCCTCCCGGCGCCACAGGCTCGCGACCAGGGCAGGGCCGCCGTAGCCCGTGGTCCAGGCGATCGCCGGCAGCCGCACCTCCAGCGCCTCCTCCGTCACCACGAGCGAGAGGAAGGCCAGCTCCTCGCCGCCCCAATCGAGCCCCACGGGCACGTCGGCCTGGAACACGTCCCGCGTCCGCCAGCGCGGCAGCCGCGCCCAGAACGCCGCCTCGAACGGCCGGCGCCCGTCGACGGCGGCCTCGCCCGTCTGCGCCAGCGCCACCTCGCCGCAGGCCATCAGGGCCTCGCGGGCGCGCTGCTCCAGCCCCGTCAGGGCCTCGGCAGGGAACTGGCCCTGGGGGTCGAGCAGTTGCTTCCAGGCATGGTCGTCGGTGGTCATGGGGGTCACATACCCGTGAGAGGCCTGCTGTGCCCACGTTCAAACCGGCCCCGCCGCGGTCGCAGGCGTGAGGCTTCAACGGGTGACGCCTAGGGTCGGGTAAAGCCAGTGAGGTCGACCTCGTGAACCCCGGTGGATTTCAGGAAGAAGAGGCGGTCCCCATCGTCATCCAAGGTCAGCCCGAAGGGATAGCCCAGTCCTGGAACCTGCACGAAGCTGGAGCCACCGGAAGCCGATACCACCACCGAGGAGGCCCCGGTGTTCACGTTGATGGCCACGATGGTTTGATTGCCTCCTCGGTTGACGTATAGAACGGGCGAGGCGTAGGCCAGGCCTTCAATCACGCCCAATCCGCTCGCCAGCCGGACAGCGGTGGCGGCGCCATCCTGGGCTGAGAAAATCGCACCTCCGGCGTTCGAGGGGTCGGTTCCGATAAAAAGAGTGGGTGACGCCGAGGAGACCGGCACGCCATCCACGGCCGGGTCGAACACGGTCATCGCGGTCGGATTGGTCATCAACCAATTCGCGCCAGCCACCTGCAGCACGCTGCTCGCGGCATGATTGGCCTGACTGATCCAGCGGACAGGCTGGGTAAAGCCGGTTTTCGCAGCGTACAGACGCGTGCTGTCGGCCGCCAGCGCATAGCCTCCATTGGGGAAAATGAGGCCACTGGCCTGACTATCAGGTTCGTAAAAGGCAAGTCCAGCACTGCTGCCGCTCGCAACGTACAAGGTCCGACTGCCGCTCAAGGTCTGAGCAACGTTCCAACCACTTCCAGAAGAAGGAATCAGGTCCAGCACGCCAGAGGCCTGAGGCGTCCCCCCCGTCAGGGCGACCAGAATGGTCTCTTCGGGAGCCGCAGCACTACGGGTTACCACCAGCTGCGCCCCGCCGATCGGCTGTCGCAAGAAGGCCAGTCGTTGGCCCCCTTGCAGGCTCACCGAAGGGGAGGGTGTGAGGCCCGTGCCGCCTCCCTGTCCGCTGCTCGTGGCGGTCCGGCTGCCGCCGCTGGAGAGCGTTGGCGTCGGGATGAAGTGGCTCATGAGGGGTCCCCAGATCCGCACGGGGTTGGTCTGCCCCGTGAAGGTCAGCACCCCGGCGAGGCTGATGGCGACCCGGTCGAGCGGAAAGTCCTTGGCTTCGACGGCGATGGGGGTTTTGAGGCGGCCGACGAGGTTCATCGCTGCGAGGACCTTCAGCTCCTCGGTCACCAGCGCGTCGCGCTTGCCGAATTTGCCGAGCAGCGACATCGCTTTGCGGAAGTCCTCCACCTTGTCCGCCCGCAGCAGGCCGCGCGCATCCGGGGCGCTGAGCATGGTCGTCTTGATGAAGCCCCTGTCCGCCTCGGAGAGTGACCCACCCGCCTTCAGCTTCTCGAACGTCTGCTCCAGGTCCTCGAACGTCCACCACCTCAGCCGGCTAATGCCCGCCTGGATCTCCTGCTCGGGGCGTTGCAACTGCAGCTTCATGGCCCCCATTGCCGACAGGCCGTTGAGGGAGAGCTCGAGGTCGGCCATCGCATACACCTGCCTGAGCCGGAGAAAGGTCCCTACTGATTCCGCGACTTGATTCCCCATCCCCTCGTTGTACGCGCCCCGTCCAATAAAAACCGGCTTGCCGTTCTCGTCCTTGGCGACCTTGATCGGACCGTTCAGGTTCTCGACCCGGGACCTGCGGAGCTGCAGCCGGTAGCCCACCCGGGACGGCTCGGCGGGCCAGGGGTCCGTCACCGTGATCAGGCGCTCCTCCCCGCGCGTCATCACGAGCCGCACGACCTTCCCGACGCCGGGGTCCTGCACGATGAGGTCGAAGTTCCCGTCCGCGTCCGTCACGGGGGGTGTCGGCCTGGCCGCGCCGGTCTCGAGATCCGCCGTGGCGCGGATCGTGACGGGCTCGTTGGACCCCAGGTCGAAGCCGCTGATCGTGGCGCCGCCGAAGGGCTCGCCTTCCATCAGCCGCGCGAAGCCCCGCACCCGCCCCCACGTGTGGTCCGCGAGCTCCGGCGGCAGCGGGGCGTCGGCCGCCGGGGCCTGCCCGCCACCAGCCCCCCCCGCACCCGGGACGGCCGAGCCCACCAGCGGGCCGCCGGCCGGCAACGCGGCCGAGGTGGTGGCGCCAAGAGGCCCGGCCGCCGTGCCCGGCGTCGGGGTGGTGCCCGCGAACGTCGTGCTGCAGCCTACGAGGGCGGTGGCGAGGAGGAGCGCGGGGAGCGTGCGGCGATGGGTCATGAGGGGCCTCACGTATATGTCGATAGAAGTATGTGCTGTGGGCGAATGTACCCCGCCTCCACGTCTGCTGTGCATTCGGCTCCACATCGATCACCTGAGCACCCGCTACCGGAACCGGTGATCGCTTCCCCGGAAGGCGTCCTGGGATTGGCCGATCGCTGGCGTGGCAGAGCACATCGGCTCCGTCGGCAAGCGATTGCCTCTGCCGGAAGCTCTCTCCGGACTTACGCTACACTGGGGTGAGCGTTTTTCCGGGAAAGCTTGGGCCGTCGCAGGGCGGCTGAGGCCGCAAACCCACGACGCCCCTTCCGTCAGACCACGAGAACTTCGAGACCGCTGCCCAGAGAGGCGTTCTGTCCTCATCCGAGAGGGTGTCCCCAGCGTGCAAATCGTGATCCCCATGTCAGGCTTTGGCGAGCGTTTTCGCCGTGCGGGCTATGCGCGGCCCAAGCCCCTGATCGAGCTGGAAGGCAAGCCGATCATCGCGCACGTCATCGCGATGTTCCCGGGCGAGACGGACTTCCTCTTCATTTGCAATCAGGACCACCTCGATGACCCCACCTATGGGCTCGAGGCGACCTTGCGCCAATGGTGTCCGACCGGGCGGGTGATCGGGATCGCGCCCCACAAACGGGGCCCCGTTCATGCCGTGCAGCAGGTGGAACACCTCCTGAAGCCTGAACAGCCGGTCGTCGTGAATTACTGCGACTTCACCTGTTACTGGAACTGGGCGCATTTCCAGGCGTTCGTGCAGGAGACGGCGTGTGCCGGGGCGATCCCGGCTTATCGCGGCTTCCACCCCCATTCGCTGGGTACCACCAACTATGCCTACGTGCGGGAATCGGACGGTTGGGTCGAGGACATCCAGGAGAAGCAGCCCTTTACCTCCGACCGCATGGCGGAATATGCCTCGAGTGGAACCTATTACTTTGCCTCTGCGGCCTTGATGCGTCAGGCCTTTCAGGAAACCGTGGCGCAGGGTTTGGCCGTTTCCGGTGAGTATTATGTGAGTCTGGCTTACAAGCCCCTGCTCGCGAGCGGTCAACCCGTGGCCGTGTACCCCCTGCAACACTTCATGCAGTGGGGAACGCCGGAGGATGTCGCTGAGTACCGGACGTGGTCGGAGGCGTTTCGCGCGCTGGTGGCTTCACCTCGCGGCCAGGGTGTGCCGCGGGGAAGTGTGGTGGTGCCGATGGCCGGTTTGGGGCAACGCTTTGCTGACGAAGGCTACCCGCTCCCCAAGCCCCTCATTCCGGTGTCGGGACGCCCGATGGTCTTGCAGGCCACCGCCTCGCTGCCGCCGGCTCGCCGGTACGCCTTCGTTCTGCGGGCCGACATGCCAGGCTGTGAAGCGGTGTCGGCTGAGCTGTTGCGCCAGTATCCCGGCGCGCATCTGGAAACGCTCGCGGGGGTGACGGAAGGGCAGGCGTGCTCGGCCCTGCTGGGGCTGGAAGCCCTCGAGGCCGCCCAAGGTCCTCTCGAGGGGCCGATCACCTTTGGCGCCTGCGACCATGGCATGGTCTACGATGCCGGCCAGTTCGAGGCCTTGTGTGCGGATCCTGAGGTGGATGTGATCGTCTGGGCGATCCGAGGGTACCCCTATGCGGCCCGCCATCCCCAGATGTTCGGCTGGATAGAGGCTGAGGCAGGTCGTGTCCGTTCGGTGTCCGTGAAGGTGCCCTTGGCCGACCCGGCCACGGATCCACTGGTGCTGGGGACCTTCACCTTTCGCCGCGCCCAGGACGTCAAGCGCTGCGTGGAGCGTCTGATGCAACGGGACGGCCGCGTCAACGGCGAATTTTATCTGGATGCCTGCCTCAATGACGCGCTGGCCCTGGGTCTGAACTGTCGCTTGTTTGAAGTGGAGGCCTATCTGGGCTGGGGGACGCCGAATGACCTCAGGACCTTTGAATACTGGCAATCCTGCTTTCACAAGTGGGAAGGGCATCCCTAT